>JBKJLN010000106.1:0-10127 GCA_046596935.1 Acidimicrobiales bacterium | reverse complement strand
CCGACGAGATCGAGCTCCAGGTCAAGGCGGCGGGCGGTCCGGCGCCGCTGCGCATCGAAGGTCTCGACGATGCCCGCTGGGTGCTCGTCGACTACGGCGACTTCGTCGCCCACGTCTTCCTTGACGAGGTCCGGGAGTACTACGACCTCGAGCGACTCTGGTCGGACGCCGCCAAGATCGACTGGGAAGCTCTCGTCAAGGAGCTTCCCGCCGCCGCCAACGAGTAGGAATCGAAGGCTCTTCGCAGAGCAGAAGTGGACCTGGAGGGATTTGAACCCTCGACCTTCACCATGCCATGGTGCTGCGCTACCGAGCTGCGCTACAGGCCCATCAGGGCTGAGAACATAGCACCCGCGCGGAAGGGGTAGTCCGGCGGGACGGACGCAACCGTTCCCTAGTATCGGCTGCATGACTCCGTCTGAAACGACGCGAGGGATTCGTCCTTTGACACCCACGCCGAAGTGTGATGCCCACCCCCACGTAGTGGGACGAATCCCTCGCGTTGTTTCTTAGGAGTCATGATGGCTGAGCTGTACAACGCCCGGGCGATCGAGAAGAAGTGGCAGACGCGGTGGGAGTCGGAGGGCACCTACCAGGTCGACAACGATGACCCGCGGCCGCCGTTCTACGTGCTCTCGATGTACCCCTATCCGAGTGGGCCCGCCCACATGGGCCACGTACGGAACTACACCTTCGGCGACCTGATCGTCCGCCACAAGACGATGCAGGGCCACGCCGTGCTGAGCCCCCTCGGCTTCGACTCCTTCGGCCTGCCGGCAGAGAACGCAGCGATCAAGACCGGTGCCCATCCTCGACCGTTCACTGACGAGAAGATTCTCGAGCTGACCGAATCGATCAAGGGAATCGGGGCCGTCTACGACTGGCGCCGCGAAGTGCGAAGTCACGACCCGGAGTTCATGCGTTTCAGCCAGACCATCTTCTTGCAGATGCTCGAGGCCGGACTGGTCTACCGAGCCAATGCCCCGGTGAACTGGTGCCCTGGCTGTCACACCGTCCTGGCCAACGAACAGGTCCTGGGGGACGGTACCTGCGAGCGCAGCGGCGACATCGTCGAGAAACGCGACCTCGAGCAGTGGTTCTTCCGCATCACGAAGTATGCGCAAGAACTGCTCGACGATCTCGACGGACTGGAGTGGCCCGAGCGGGTCAAGACCATGCAACGGAACTGGATCGGCCGCAGCGAGGGCGCCCAGTTCACCATGGCCATCGAGGACAGCGAGCATCATCTCGAGGTCTTCACGACGCGGCCAGACACGAGTTTCGGCATGACCTATGCGGTTATGGCGCCTGAGCATCCGCTGGCCTTGGAGATCACCACTCCCGAGCAGCGGATCGAGGTCGAGCGCTTCATCGCCCAGGTCCGGATGAGGAGCGACATCGACCGCCTCTCGTCCGAAGGTGCGCTCGACAAACGGGGCGTCTTCACGGGCGCGCACGCCATCAATCCATTCACGCGTCAGCCGGTGCCTGTCTATCTGGCTGACTATGTGCTCGGCACGTACGGCACCGGGGCGATCATGGCCGTTCCCGCGCAGGACCAACGCGACTGGGACTTCGCCAAGGCCTACGACCTGCCCATCGTCCGCACGGTCGCGCCGCCGGAGGGATGGGAGGGCGATGCCTACACGGGTGACGGCCCAGCCATCAACAGCGAGTGGCTGGACGGGTTGAACGTGCAGGACGCCAAGGCCAAGGCGATCGACTGGCTGGAGGAGCAGGGAACCGGAACACGGAAGATCAACTTCCGTCTGCGCGACTGGCTGCTCTCGAGGCAGCGCTTCTGGGGGTGCCCGATCCCCATCATCTACTGCCCTGTCCACGGGGCGGTTCCGGTGCCCGAATCGCAACTTCCGGTCGTCGCGCCCGACGACGTGGAGTTCCGTCCGACGGGCGAGTCGCCGCTGCGGTTCCATGACGGCTTCCGGATCACGGTCTGCCCGGTGTGCGGTGGGCCGGCCGAGCGCGAGACCGACACCATGGACACCTTCGTCGACTCGTCCTGGTACTTCCTGCGCTTCTGCGATCCTGACAACAAGTTGGAGCCCTTCTCGGCGGCGGCGGCCGAGAAGTGGATGCCCGTCGACCAGTACATCGGCGGCATCGAGCACGCCATCCTCCACCTCATGTACGCCCGCTTCTTCACCAAGGCGTTGGCCGATGTCGGGCTCCTGCCGTCGGAGTTGCGCGAGCCGTTCCGTCGTCTCTTCACCCAGGGGATGATCCGGATGGGTGGCACCAAGATGTCGAAGTCGAAGGGCAACCTCGTGGCGCCGTCGCACTACCTCGAGACCACGGGTGCTGACGCACTGCGTCTCTTCCACCTCTTCGTCGGCCCGCCGGCCGACGACGTCGACTGGAGCGAGCAGACCGACGAGGTCATCGACGGTTGCTCGCGCTTTTTGCGCCGGGTTTGGCGGCTCGCGCTCGACAGCGGCATCGCACCTACGCCGACCAATCCGGTACTCGTCGACCGGGCCGCTCATCGAGCCATCGCTCGGGTGAGTGAAGACTTCGAGCGGTGGTCGTACAACACTGCGGTCGCCGCACTGATGGAGTACACCAATCTCCTCTACAAGGAGGGGGCGACGCCGTTCGCCATCGACACGCTGCTGCTGTTGTTGGCCCCGATGGTTCCCCATGTGACCGCCGAGGCCTGGGAACTGCGCCACCCCGGCGCGCACATCCATACCCAGCCGTGGCCGGTGGCCGACCCGACGATGCTGACGGTCGACTCGACGACCATGGTCGTCCAGGTGAACGGAAAGGTTCGCGACCGGATCGACGTGTCGCCGTCGGTCTCAGCCGAGGAGGCCGAGCGCCTGGCCATGGCGTCGCCGAAGGTCATCGAGCAACTCGCAGGGCAGATGGCGACCAAGGTCGTCGTCCGGCCCCCGAAACTCGTCAACATCGTTCTGTAGCGGCGGTCCAGGGCGCCGAACTTTGTGTAACGCCACGGTGCGGGTCGGAGTCGGAAGGCCATGACGCTTGCGGAGAGTCCTTCGTTCACGCTGCCCGGACGCATAACCGCCAGCTTGACGAGGGGTGGCTCCGTCACTTTCGTCACCAACAACACGACGGACCGGGTCCTGTGGAGTGTCCTCCATGAGGAGGCCAAGGCCATGGCTGCGACCCTCCAATCGAAGGGCATCGCCCAGGGGAGCCACGTCAGCCTTCTGGCTCCGACGAGCCGGGCGTTGGTCACCGCCATCCAGGCCGTCTGGCTGGCCGGCGCCACGGTCGTGGTGCTGCCCCTTCCCATGCGCCTCGGGTCGCTGGAGGAGTTCGTCGCCCAGACTCGCGCCCGCATCCTCGGCGCTGACTGCGCCCTCGTGGTGGCCGACGACGACCTCGCCGCCTTTCTCGAGCCGGCTCCGGAAGACCCGCCGGTGGTTCTGTTGAGCGAGTTGCTTCCCGGCCAGGGCGGGCGCCCGACGGCCGGGGACTTCGCCGCCCCGGAGATCGATCCCGACTCCCTTGGCATCCTCCAGTTCACGAGCGGATCGACGAGTGATCCCAAGGGCGTCATGCTCCCGCATCGGGTGGTAGTCACCAACCTCGACGGCGTGGCGTCAGCGGCCGAGCTCGATCCCGAGACCGACGTGCTGGTCTCGTGGTTGCCGCTCTATCACGACATGGGCCTCATCGGGCTGATGTTGTTGGCCATGTACAGCGGCACCGACCTGGTCCTCGGCGCTCCCCAGGACTTCATGGCCGCACCGGCCCGCTGGATGCAGTGGATCAGCGATTTCGGCGGCACGGCGACGGCGGGTCCGAACTTCTCCTACGCACTCGCCGCACGAGCCCTCAAGCGGATGGAGGGCCTCGACCTCTCGAAGATGCGGGTTGCGCTGAACGGCGCCGAGCCCGTTGATCCCGACACCGTCGAGGAGTTCTGTGTCGCTGCTGCCCGCCACGGATTCCGTCCCGGTGCCGCCTTTCCCGCCTTCGGCATGGCCGAACTCGCCATCGGAGGCAGCTTCCCGACGCCGATGCGGGGGCTCGTGATCGACACGGTCGACAAGAAGATCCTCGAGACCGAGCGCTACGCCGCCCCCGTCGCCCCTGGCGTCGAGGGATCGAGGACGCTGGCGAGGCTGGGCACGCCGATCCCCGGCCTCGAGATGCGCATCTGCGAGCCGTCGACCGGTGACGTGATGCGGGAACGTGAGGTCGGCGAACTCGAGATCCGCGGTACCTCGGTCACGACCGGCTACTACAAGCACCCGGAAGCGACGGCCGCCGCGTTTCACGATGACTGGCTCAAGACGGGTGATCTCGCCTATCTGGTGAAGGGAGACGGGCCGACGGGGGACCGGGAGCTCGTGATCTGCGGCCGAATCAAGGACGTGATCATCGTCGGCGGGCGCAACGTCTTCCCCGAGGACGTCGAACGAGCGGTAGCCGAGGTCGACGGCGTGCGCGCCGGCAACGTGATTGCCTTCGGCGTCGAGGGTCGCCGCGGGCGCGAAGCCTTGGTCGTGGTGGCCGAGGCCAAGGTGACGGATGACGCTGAAACGGTCCGGGCGGCGGTGTCGGTGCGCATCCGTGAGGCGATCGGGTTGCCTGCGGAGGAGATCGTGCTGGTGACACCGGGCTCTCTTCCCAAGACCTCGTCGGGAAAGTTGCAGCGCAGCCTGTGTCGCACCAAGTACCTCGAGGCGGCCCTCAGCCCTGTGTAGAACGTAGGGTCACCGGCCGTGCCGCCCTTCGACACCATCGCCGTCGTCGGCGCATCACTGGCCGGCGTGCGGGCTGTGCAGGCCCTGCGCCGCGAGGGCCACACCGGCCGGATCGTGCTCGTCGGAGCCGAAGACCACTGGCCCCCCTACGATCGCCCGCCGCTGTCGAAGCAGGTGCTGACGGGCGCGTGGGAATCCGACCGGGCCCGCTTGCGAATCGACGACTCGTTCGACTCCGAACTCGTCCTCGGCCGCCGGGCCGTCGCCCTCGACCTCCCCGGCCGTTCGATCTCCCTCGACGATGGCACCTCGGTGGCCTTCGACGGACTGGTGGTGGCGACCGGGGCCTCGCCCCGCACACTTCCCCCATCGGCCTTCCGGTTCTCCGCGGGTTCGAGTGTCCCTGCGGCCCCCGACCGGACACAGAACGGCGGAGACGGGGTGCACGCGTTGCGGACGATCGATGACTGCGTGCGGCTCCGAGGCGACCTGGAGACGGCTCGGCGGGTGGCCGTCGTCGGCGCCGGTTTCATCGGCTGCGAGGTGGCCTCGTCGTGTCGGAGCCTGGGGATCGATGTCACGGTCATCGAGGCGTTGCCGTTGCCGCTCGTGCGCGTCTTGGGCCCGGAGATGGGCGGGATGGCGGCGGAGTTGTTGCGATCCAACGGCGTCGACCTACGCCTCGGTATCGGCGTCGAAGCCATCGAGGGCGGACGAGGCGTCGAGCGCGTGATCCTTGGTGATGGTTCCGAGGTCGAGGCCGACGTGGTTGTCGTCGGCATCGGTGTCGCTCCGCAGACCGAGTGGCTCGCCGGGTCGGGTCTCGTTGTCGAGGACGGGCTGGTTTGCGACGAGGCCTGCGTCGCCGTCGGATCGGACGGCGTGGTCGTGGCCGCCGGTGATGTCGCCCGATGGACGAACTCGTTGTTCGACGTCTCGATGCGAATCGAGCATTGGACGAACGCCAGCGATCAGGCCGCCCACGCCGCTCGGTCACTTCTGCACGGCGGCGAGATCGCTGGGCCGTTCGCGCCGGTGCCCTACTTCTGGTCGGACCAGTTCGGCACGAAGTTGCAGTTCGTGGGCACGTCGTCGCCGACCGACGAGGTCGTGATCGTCGAAGGCGAAGTGGCCGACCGGAAGTTCGTGGCCGCCTACGTTCGCGACGGCGTCGTTGTGGGGGCGCTCTGTGTCAACTGGCCGGCTCGCACCGTCCCATGGAGGAAGGCGATCGAGGGCAGAGAAGCACTGCCCTCGTCGTGATCAGGCCCTCGTTGATCAGGCGGACTGCAGCTTCTTGATGACCTCGGCCTTGGCGTCGGCGTCGTTGGTGATGGGCACGTAGAAGCCGGTGCGGTCGATGGCGCCGCCGAAGCGCTCGAGCAGGCGATCGGCGACCTGGTCGAGGTCGCACACGATGGCGAAGGTCTCGAGGATGTCGTCGGTGATCAGCGCCGACATCTCGGCCCACTTGCCCTGCTTCGAGAGCCCATTGAGCTCGGTCTGAAGGTCACCCCATCCGTGGAGCTCGAGCACGGGGCGATAGGCCGGCGTCGATCCGTAGAACGAGACCTGGCCACGCACCATCGACGCCGCCGCTTCACGTTCGGCTCCCTCGCCGGTGACGACGAAGGCGGTGTAGCTGGTTTCGTACTCGGCCCGGTTGCGGCTGCCCTTCTCGAACCCGCGCTCGAGGGCCGGCAGCGTGACCTCCTTGAGGTAGCGCTCGGTCGTGAAGGGATGGACGAGGAAGCCGTCGCACACCTCGCCCGCCACCTCGGTCATGTGCTGGCCGACGCCGGCGAGGAAGACCTTGGGAACGCCGTAGGGGTTGGGCCCCGGCGAGAAGAATGGGGTCATCAACGTGTGGCGGTAGAACTCGCCTTCGAAGGCGAGCTTGGTGCCGTTGTTCCAGTTGTCCCAGATGGCCCGCATGGCGAGGATGAACTCCCGCATGCGGGGCGCGGGGTGCGACCACGGCATCGAGAAGCGCTTCTCGATGTGGGGCTTGATCTGGCTGCCGAGGCCGAGGATGAACCGGCCCTTCGACGCCAGGTGGAGGTCGTTGGCCTGCATCGCCGTGGTCATCGGGCTGCGGGCGAACGCGACGGCGATGCCGGTGCCGAGCTCGATCCGTTCGGTGGCCATCCCGGCGATCAGCAGCGGGAAGAACGGGTCGTGCCCGGTTTCCGCCGTCCACAGCCCGTCGTATCCCTGCGACTCCTGCAGCTTCGCCAAGTCGGCCGCATTGTCGAACCCGCCAATTCCTCCGTCAACCTTCATGCTCTTCGTCCTCGCTCTGCGGCGCCGCACTCCGTGCCGAAGCCTTGCCGCTCGGATGGCGACTGCTCGCTGGCGCTCCCTACGTCGCCGGACTCTATCTCCGTCCGTCCGCCGGCGGTCAGCCTTGCTGGCCCTCTTCTCGGAGGAAGCGCTGGAGTTCGGCGGCGATCTCATCACCGGATGGCAGGTTGTCGACATCGAGGGGCGGGTGTTCGGTCACGTTCGAGCTGGTGACCTCGGAATCCATCTGCTGCTCGAGGCCGGCGACCATGGCGATGTGCTCGGGGTTCTGGGCGATCAATCCGTCGATGCGCTCGCGGGTCACCTCCGCCGCTGCCTGCAGTTCGGTGACGTCGATGGTCAGGCCGCCGAGTCGTGACAGGTGGTCGAGCAGGCCGACGCTCGCCTGCGGATAGGGCATTCCCGAGACGTAGTGCGGCACCATCGCCCACAGACTCAGCGCCGGGATGCCCTCGGCCTCGAATCCCTTGAGCAACGACGCATGGATGCCAGCGGGCACCTCCCGTACGCCGGGAATGAAGCCGACATCGTTTGCCACTGCCGCATCGATGGCCGTGGCGATGATGCGGGTCGATCGGGTGTGGGGCATCGGCGCGGGGAACCCCCCGAGGCCGACGGCGAGCCGAACCCCGAGTTCACCGGACACCCTTACGAGTTCCTTGGTGAACTCCCGCCATCGATAGTCCGGCTCGGGGCCGACGAGCAGGAGGAGGTCGTTCCCCTCGGCGTCGGATCCGTGGCGCAATTGGATCTCGGGCCAGGTCACGCTCTCGAGGACGCCGTCAACGATGCGCTGCGTCGGTCGCCGGGATCGCTGATCGATGAGGAGGTCGGCGTCGAAGGTGAAGAGGGTCTCCGTATGCATCGAGCCGAGTAACGCAGCGACGGCGTTTCCGCCCGACAGGCCGGCGTCGACCCACCCCTCGAGGCACATGACGAGGACGGGGCGATCGACGTCGATGTCGAGTTCGCGACGGGAGAGGCTCATTCGGTGAGGCTGCTCGCGGCCGATTTCGACGCTTCGGCCAGCCGGATCACCGAATCACCGAAAGCCTCCCACGACGCGCCGTCGGAGCCCATGGCTCCCTTGGCGTACCGGGTGTAGACGCCGTCGAGGATGCAGGCCAGTTTCCAGTAGCCAAAGGCCACGTAGAAGTCGAGGTGGCTCAGATCGCGATCGGACTTGGCTGCATACATCGCCCGGAGGTCGTTGCGTCGAGGGAAGCCCGATGCCGTCGTGGCCCCGCCGCCTGCGAGGGTGGCCCCGTCGTCGTCGGGGTCGTTCCAATAGACCATGAGGAGCCCGAGGTCGGCCAGTGGATCGCCGAGGGTGCAGATCTCCCAGTCGAGCACCGCCAGCACCTCGCCCTCGGGACTGAGCATGCAGTTGTCGAGGCGGTAGTCGCCGTGGACGATCGCCGCCCCTTGCTGCTCCGGAATGTGGGCGCTGAGGAAGTCGTGCATCTCGTCGACGGCGGGAACCTCGCGCAGCTTCGACTGGTTGAACTGCGAGTACCAACGCTTGAGCTGGCGGGCGATGTAGCCCTCTTTGCGACCGAGGTCGCCAAGGCCGACGGCGTCGGGATCGACCGCGTGAATGGCCACGAGCACGTCGATCAGGCTCTGGCCGGCGCGGGTACGCGCCTCGGGATGGAGATCCTTTCCCGACTGCGGGTCACGGACGATGAGCCCGTCGACGAAGGCCATCACGTAGAACGGGGCGCCGTTCACCTCGAGGTCGTCGCAGTAGCCGAGGGCAGGAGCGACCGGGACCGGCGTCGGGGCCAACGCCGAGATGATGCGATATTCGCGCCCCATGTCGTGGGCTGTCGCCAGCACGTGTCCGAGGGGCGGGCGTCGCAGGACGTACCGCTGCCCGCCGGCATCGGTGACGCGGAACGTCAAGTTCGAACGACCGCCTGCAATCAGGTCGAAGTCGAGGGGGCCGTGCGCGCCGTCGATGTGCTTCTCGAACCAGGCGGTGACCTTGGGAACGTCGATGCCGTCCATCACGCCAGCACCGTAGTTCCGGGGCGCGGGTACGTTCGTTGTCATGGTCGACGTCACCGATGCCACCTTCGAATCCGACGTACTGCTCCGTTCGGAGACCGTTCCCGTGGTCGTCGACCTGTGGGCGCCGTGGTGCGGCCCCTGCAAGACGCTCGGCCCCATCCTCGAGAAGGTGATCGCCGAGACCGACGGCAAGGTCGAGCTGGCCAACATCAGCGTCGACGAGAACCCCCAGGCGTCCGCCGCCTTCCGGGTGCAGTCGATTCCTGCGGTGTTCGCCATCAAGGACCGGGCCGTCGTCGACCAGTTCATCGGCGCCCAGCCCGAAGCGGCGGTGCGACAGTTCGTCGAGAAGCTGGCGCCGTCGAAGTCGCCGGCCGACAAGCTCGTCGAGGTCGGCAGCGAAGACGCGCTCCGGGCCGCCCTCGACCTCGAGCCCGGCCACCCCGGGGCCGTCGTTGCGCTGGCCGAACTGCTCGTCTCTGGGGGATCGCCGGAAGCCATCGACGAGGCGCTCGGGTTGCTGGCCCGCATTCCCGAGACCGAGGAAGTGCGCCGGGTAGCTGCCCTGGCTCGGATGGGCGGAGGGTCGGCGGCGACGGCCGTCGTGAGTGACGGCGTCGAAGCCAAGCTCGATGCCTTGCTCGAACGGGTGAAGGACGATGAATCGGCGCGACAGGAATTCCTCGACCTGCTCGCCGTGCTCGGCAACGACGACCCCCGCACCATGAGGTACCGCCGAGCGATGACGTCGCGCCTCTTCTGAAGCGGCCCTCGCTGCAGCGAGGCGCCGCCGGGTCATGGGTGCTGATCGGCGGGCCGGTTCCTCCCGGATCGGCGGCGATCACCCTCGGTCGGCTGGTGTCGGTGCGTCGGGCGTTCGCGGCCGACGAGCGATTGCTGCGTCACGAGCTCGTCCATGTGCGCCAATGGCGTGAGCTCGGCGTCGTCGGCTTCCTTTTTCGGTATCTCGGCGCCTACCTCCGCTGGCGCCTCCGGGGGTACGGCCACTGGGGCTCGTACCGCCGCATCCCCTTGGAAGTCGAAGCCGAATGGGAGGCGATGCAGGAGGGTCTGGTCGGGCGAGGTCGGCCTCGTTAGGGTGGCTGTAGC
>JBKJLN010000210.1:0-8604 GCA_046596935.1 Acidimicrobiales bacterium | reverse complement strand
CCAACGGCGGCGGCTACTACCTGGTGGCCAGCGACGGCGGCATCTTCACCTTCGGCAACGGCGTCTTCCGGGGTTCGGCCGGCAACATCACACTCAACGCCCCCATCGTGGGCATGGCCCGCTCGCGCCAAGGCGACGGCTACCAGTTGGTGGCCACCGACGGCGGCATCTTCAACTACGGCGACAGCAAGTTCTTCGGTTCGGCCGCCAGCATGGCCCTCAACAAGCCGATCCTGGGCATGGACATCCGTCCGGCACTTGCGGTCGCCGCTGACGCCTATGGCGCCGCTGGCACGCAGAACTCGGAGTGGAAGAACGTTGCCGGCGACTTCCAGCTCATGCTGAAGGATGAGGCCGGTGAGCCGCCGGCCGGCGCTCGCATCCTCGGGGTCGAAGGCCTCGATGTCGACCAGCTCGGCGACATCAGCTTCGTCCTCGAGACCGGTGTCTGCAGCGCCGGCGGGCCGCAGTTCATCCTCACGTGGGACGACAACGGGCTCGAGGTCGCGGGCGGCAAGGGCTCGCAGGCCTACGTGTGCACGGGCGGTCCCGGCACCAAGACCTTCACGCCGACGGCGGGGTCGACCGGCGCCCCTGCCAACGCCCAGGTCGAGACGCTCAACCTCGTCTACAGCGACCCGGGCAACACCGTGTTCGTCGATGACATCACCGTCGCCGGGCTGACCATCACCGACTTCAACATCGTGCGCCAAGCGGCGACGCCCGACTCGCCGTAGGGCGGCCCCTGGTCGGACTTCAGCTTTGACGTTCGAGGGCCCCGCTCTTCCGCACCGATCTCGGTGGGGGGAGCGGGGCCCTCGTCGTTGTCGTTCTTCACCTCTTGCCGGGAAATGCCGACAATGGGTACGGACCCGGTCGCATCGAGGAGCGTCATGTCTTTCCTTTCCATTGGGTGTCGTAGGAGACGTTTCGTCGCGCCTGTCGTTGCGGTGGGTGCCCTCGTCCTCGCAACAGCAAGTCCCGCGTCGGCCGCCCAAGCGCCAGTCGACCTCGGGACGGCAGGGGGCTTCGCCGTCCTCGCAGGGTCGGGCATCACCAACACCGGGCCGACCACCATCACCGGTGACGTCGGCACCTTTCCGACGACGAGCCAGACCGGCTTCCAGACGGTGACGCTCAACGGTGCCAACCACGGGGGCGACGCCGTTACCCAGGGCGCCAAGAGCGATCTCGTCACCGCCTACAACGATGCTGCTGGACGACGGCCCGTGAACAACGTTGCCGTCGAGTTGGGCGGCTCACGACTGCTGGCAGGCGTGTACGGGTCGGGCACCTTCGGGCTGACCGGCACCCTCACCCTCGACGCCGAGGGCAACCCTGACGCCGTGTTCATCTTCCAGGCGGGATCAACGCTCACGACGGCCACTGACAGCCAGGTGCTGCTGGTGAACGGCGCCGATCCGTGCCACGTCCATTGGCAGATCGGGAGCTCAGCGACCTTCGGGGCTCGTACCTCGTTCGTCGGCGATGTGCTCGTGCTGACGTCCATCTCGGCCGGGACGGGAGCGACGTTCAAGGGGCGGTTGTTGGCCCGGGACGGTGCCGTCACCCTCGATTCCAACACCGTCACCAGGGCTGGCTGCGTGAGCGCCACGAGCACGGGCGGGTCGACGACGGTGACGCCGAGCGCCTCGACGACCGACGGAACGACCACCTCCTCGGGTGCGGCCGCCCCGACCTCACCCGACGCCGCCCTCGCAGCGGCGTCACCGACGACGACGGTGGCCGCACGGGCGGCTACCCCGGTCACCACTCGCCCGCCGTCCAGGGTCGTGGTGCGCAGCCCGACACCGACGACATCCGGCTCTCCGCCGCTGGCCACGACTGGGTCCGCAACTGGCGGGTTGATCCCCCTCGGGGGAACGCTCGTGCTCGTCGGCGTGGTGGTCGCGACGGCAGCCCGACCGCGACGGCGCCACTTCCTCCACTCCCGGTAGCCGCTCTCCCCGAAGTCGACGGGCCTCAGCCCTCGACGGCCCGGCCGACGTCGAGGCGAGCGAGTTCGGCCGCAGCTTGGCCGGCGGCCCAACCTTGTCGGTCGGTGACCCGAATGGGGTTGGATCGAAGGTTGGGGAAGGCCTCGTCGCGGGCGGCGTCGACCTGCTCGGTTCGAGTGGCCAGCACGGGGAGGAAGGTGTCGCCCAGTTCGGCCCTGGCTTCGGCGAGCGTGGCCGCAGTCGCGGCGGTCAAGCGCTCGCCGATGTGGATGGCGAAGGAGAGTACGAACGACTCACGAAAGCTGCGGGGATTCGAGACGGTCTTGCTCGCCGCCACCATGGCCGTGCTGCACTGGCTCACCAGGGAGGTGTAGAGGATGTCAGTCACGGCGAGATCGGTGGCGAAACCGAACACGGTGGAGATGCCGAACTCCTTCGCCCACACCGCCTGGCACCGATTGACCCCAGCGACCTCGGCCAGCAGGTACGACTTGCCCTTGGCATAGGGATCGTGGATGAGTACCCGTCGGCTGCGGGGCTGCTCGCCCGTCCCCCGACCGTCGTTGGCTCCGGCCGACACGAGGGCCTGGTCGATGGCGTAGCGGGCCATCAGCTCCTGCGCCTTGGCCGTGAGCGCCTCGGCCTCGGGGGCGAACTCAGTGGATTCGGCCTTGGCCAGCAGGGCACGCACCCGCCCGAGGATCCGCTCGTCGATGCCTCCGATCGAGGTGTGGCCGGAGCCGGAACGGGCAGCCGATGGCGATCGAGGACGGCGGCCCCAGGCCGACGGCGGGTCGCCGACCGGCGGCAGCAATGGCATCCGCCAGAGCTGGGCGACGAGCGTGGCGGCCCGCAAGAGAGCGTCGACGGTGGCGAGTCGTTCGGTCTTCATCCAGCAGGCCACGATTCCGCCGGCCATGTCGGCGTCGGTCGTGCGCGTGCCGGGCGAGCTCGAGCCCGCAAGGTCGACCTCGAGGTCGTCGACCTGGTCGATCCAGAGCTGATCAGCGGCTGCATGGGCCCGCCAGGTGGGACCGTCGGCGACGACCGCCGCCACCAGGAGGCGGCGGTCGGTAGCGGGGAGCTTGCGGCCGAAGGCGTGGACGAGATCGGCCGGCTGCCAGCCGTTCTCCCACGCCAGCGTGATTGCGGCCCGCAGCGCTTCCGAGGCGGCGTCGGCCACGCCTGCATCCCACATCTCCGCCAAAGGGGCAACGAGTTCGTCGGCCATGGCGTGCTGCTCGGAGGCGATGGCTTCGGCGAGGAGTGCGAATCCCTCGGCCGAGAACTGCGGGTCATCGGGGCGCGGGATCGCCCGGTGGGTCGACGCCGTCGGCCCCCTCCGGGTCTTGGTCGACTGCTTCTGGCGTCGGCGCTGGCGGTTGTTCTTGCCCATGCTCCGATCGTAGGGATGGGGTGCGACACCGGCCGCAACCCGAGCGGCGTCCGGTGTTACTGGGCGAACGCCGCCGGACGGCCAGCGGGGGCCGAGACCCGCCCCGGGGTCGGAGCGGCGCCGCCCTCGTTCTCGGCGTGGGGGGAGAGGAGGCGGGCGAAGAGGCGGGCGAACACCAGCGTGACGTCGGGGTCGGGGATCGTGGCCGGACCGGTCGAGGCCAGGCAAAGCGTCCCCGCCAGATTGCCGATCTCGTCGTCGACCGGAACCGAGAGGTGCCACGTGGCGCCGGCGTGCGGTCCGACGGCAAGGTGGTGCGTGGGGAACGACCGACGGAGGTCGGTGGTCACGAGCGGCCCGCCTCCGAGCGCGTGCGCACAGGGAGAACCGTCGAAGTTGCTGCGGAGCCCGACGGGCATCGTCCACTCGCCGGTCGCGACCGAGGCGGTCACCTCCTGGGTGCCGCGAGTGAGGTCGATCGAGGTCAGATAGGCGATCTCGAGACCGCTCAGTCGGAGCAGCTCGCTGAGCATCGCCGTCGTCGGATCGCCCTCGTGTCCCGCCAGACCGGCATTGATGACTTCGATGTCTGCCGACCCGAACGGATCATCGACATCAGCGTCGCCCTCGCCAATGGCGAGCATGCCGGCCGGCGCGGCCAACAGCGCCTCGAGGCGATCGGCCGGGACGGGACGGGAGAGCAGAAAGCCCTGGACCTCGTCGCAACCGACTCGGTGCAGACAGGCCAGCTGTTCGACGGTCTCGACACCCTCGGCGACGACCTCCAGCCCGAGGTTGTGAGCCATGGCGGTGACGGCGGCGACCATCGGAGCGTCGTCGTCGGGCGACGTGATCTCCATCACGAACGCGCGATCGATCTTGAGCTTGTCGACGGGGAACGTCCGGAGTCGGGCGAGGGACGACCAGCCGGTGCCGAAGTCGTCGATGGCCAGATGAACACCGAGGGCCCGCAGCGCATCGAGCGTCGCCATGGAGGTGGCGGTGTCGGCCATGAGGGAGCCCTCGGTGATCTCGAGGGTGAGGCAATGCGGGGCCAAGCCGGACGAGGCGAGGGCGGCCGACACTTGGTCGACGAGCCACGGCGTCAGCAACTGGCGGGTGGCGACGTTGACGGCGACGGTGAGTTCGGCCGCCGCGGGATACGTCCGCTGCCACGACGCCAGGTCGCGACAGGCCTGGTTCAGCACCCACCGGCCCAGTTCGCCGATCAAGTCGGACTCCTCGGCGATGGGGATGAAGTCGTTCGGCGGCACCAGCCCGCGCGTCGGGTGCGACCAGCGGAGCAACGCCTCGGTGCCGATGATGCGACCGTGGGGAAGGCCAACGATCGGCTGGTAGTGGAGGACGAGTTCGTCTTGGCGAATGGCTCGGCGGAGGTCTGACTCGATTTCCATCTTCTCGGTGGCGGCTTCCTCCATGCCCGACTCGAAGATCTGATAGCGCCCTTTGCCCCGCTCCTTGGCGGCGTAGAGGGCGAGGTCGGCCTTGCGCAGGAGCTGGTCACCGTCGAGGTGCGGCGCCGACCCGAGGGAGATGCCGATGCTGGCGCTGGGAACGATGGCCTTCCCGTCGAGCTCCACCGGTGCGCGGAGGCGGGCCAGGATGCGTGCGGCGACCGTCTCGACGAACGAGGGATCACCATCGGCGTACTCGAGGAGGATGGCGAATTCATCGCCCCCCATCCGAGACACGGTGTCAGCAGGGCGAACGGTGGCCCGGAGGCGCTCGGCCACGGCCCGCAAGAGTTCGTCGCCGGCCGCGTGACCGAGGCTGTCGTTGACGACCTTGAAGCCGTCGAGGTCGATCACGACCACAGCGACGTCGAGGTGGCTGCGAATGGCGCGGGCGGCGGTGTGCTCGAGTCGATCCTGGAAGAGCTGGCGGTTGCCGAGTCCGGTGAGCGGGTCGTGCAAGGCGTCGTGACGCAGCTGGTTCTCGAGGGCCTTGCGCTCGGCAATGTCGCGGATGGTGAGGAGGATGCCGCCGACCACCGCCTCGCCCAGGAGATTGGTCACGGTGACCTCGGCCGTCGTCCACCCTCCGTCGCGACGGACAAGCCGTGCCTCGACGACGCCAGGCGCCGCAGGAGGCGGGGGCGACTTCGACAACGCACCCAGGAAGGTCGAGAAGTCCTCCGGATGAACGAGCTCGTTCAGCGACCGTCCGAGCAGCTCGACCTCGTCGAAGCCGAGCACCCGCCCCACGGCCGCGCTCTGGTAACTGACGGTGCCGTCGGCGTCGATGACCATGAGGAGGTCGGAGGAATTCTGCGCCAGCGAGCGGAAGCGGCGCTCCTGGACGTTCAGCGCGTCGGTGCGTTCGGAGACACGGCGCTCGAGGTGTCGGGTGACGTCGAGGGTCTCGAATTGCACCAACAATTGGCGGGCCCCGAGGAGGAGGATGAGCAGCGCGGCGATGACCAGCGAGACTGCGTCGAGTCGCCCTGTCACCTGTTGTGATGCCATTTGCGCGCCGGCCAGCAGCAAAGGCGCATAGGGGAGGAGGATGGTGAACGGGCGCGCGGGTCGCAGCTCGGCCTTGACCGCAGTCTCCTCTTCGGGCAGCAGGGCGGCCATGGCGACGAGGAGGACGCCGGCAGTGCGACAGACGATCCCGAGGTCGGCGACATGGATGAAGTCCGAGACGTGGAGGATCGCCAACACGCTGTCGCCGACGGCGATAAGGCCCGTACCGGCGGCCAGCAGCCACCAGCTGGGACGAACGCGGGCGCCCACTCGGGCGAAGCCGACGAGGATGATCGACGGGAGGCAGATCTGCAGGAGGGGCGACGCCACTTCGAGGGCGCCGTAGAAGCTCAGCAGTTCGACCGGACGGTGCGGCGCCAACACCGTCGTCCATCCGAAGAAGAAGATCGACAGCCCCGCCATCAGCCCATCGAGGGTGGCCCGCAACAGGGCGATTCCCCGCAGGGCGGGGCCGACGAATGACAGCACGGCGATGCCCGCCAGGAGCAGGGCCATGAGCACGAGCAGATCGACCACGGCAGCGGTGGCCACGTTCGACAGGAGGCCGTTGCGGGTGGAATGCATGTGGGCGAGATCGACGGCGCCCCAGCACAGCGCGGCGCCCGCAAGGGCGGTCCAGGCCCGGCGGCTGGCCGGCGTTCGCCGCGCGGCAATGAGGCAGGCGCCGGCGGCGAACAGTGCGGCAGCAAAGCTGATCAGCCATCCGGCCCAGACCGGGACGCCCGGCATCGCCGCGGAGGCCACACCGGCCGCGCCCACCAGGAGTCCTATGGCCCAGCGCCGATCCGACCAATGCACAATTTGTCCTTCGTCACCGGACGGGGGGTGTCTTGAGTTCCTGTCGTCCGTCGGGGCCTGAATGAGCACGTCGGGAGCCACCGAATGACCCAATCGGACTATTAGAGGAGCCCGGCAACCGACCGATACCACCGAGGTGGCGGAAATGACCGACAAAGCCAGGGCGAGCGACGGCTTGACCCTGACCGGGCTCTATGAAGCGGCTCCTCGGCCGGAAATCAAGGCCGAGGCCCGCCTCGTGGGCCTGAAGAACTTCGAGACGCCCACCCTCGAGGCGGTCGAGCGTCGTCGCTGGCAGCTCTGGTTGGTCTCGGTCGTCATCCTCGTCGGGGCACCGGCGCTGCTGACCATCGCCTCACTCTCGCCCGACCTGCTGTCGAGAATCGGCCTCGACAAGAGCGGTATCTCCATCGATGGCTTCCGGGTCCTGATGCTGATCCTCACGGTCGTCTTCGCTGGTTATACGGCCGAGAAGGAGGTGTCGCTTCGTCGCCTCACCCGGATGCTCACCGATGAGCGCGTGCTCACCGCCGCGCTGTCGAATCGCCTGTCAGAAGTGAGCGCCCTCCTCGAGGCCGGCAAGGCCATGAACTCGGTGCTCGAACTGGCGGCCGTACTCGACATCATCCTGAACAGCGCCAGCTCGCTGCTCGAAGCCGACGGTGGATCGATCATGCTGCGCGCTGAAGGTGACGCTGCGTTGTTGGAGGCCGTGTGCGTGCGTGGCAACGAGCACGCCGTCGGTGCCATCGCCCACCTCGATGAGGGCATCGCCGGTCGGGTGGCCCACACCCTCGAACCGCTCCTCGTGACCGGACGGACCACCGGGCGTACCAAGTCGAACGAGACGGCCATGTGCGTGCCCCTCGTGCACCGAGAGGAACTGCTCGGGGTCTTGAACATCAACGGGACGACGGCGCGCCGCTTCACCGAATACGACCTCCGCGCGCTCTCGCTCTTCGCCGAGCAGGCCGCCGCCGCCATCGCCAATGCCCGCCTCTACGAAGTCGAGCGACTCCACGTGGCCGAGTTGCTCGAGGGCGAGTTGCGCAAGAGCGAGTTCCTGGCCGCCGTTTCCCACGACCTGCGGACTCCCCTCACGTCGCTGATCGGCTGCACCCGGATGCTGCAGCGCAGCGACCTCACCGACCAGCATCGGTCGGAACTTGCATCCATGGTCGACCGGCAAGCGCTCCGACTCAACTCCATGATCGAGGCCCTGCTGACGGCGGCACGTCTCGAAGCCGAGTCGCCGCCGCTGACCGAGACTGTCGACCTCGTACCGATGCTGCGCGATCTGGCGGAGGAGTGCCGCATCTCGGAGCGCGAGATCCTCCTCGTGCTTCCCTCTGGCGGGGTGGCCAAGGTGTCAGGCCGCGTCGATTCCCTCGGCCGAATCTTCACCAACCTCCTCGACAACGCCTTCAAGCACGGTCAGTCGCCCGTGACCATGACCGTCTCCATGGCCCCCGACGGCCGGGTGGAGGTCACCGTCGTCGACCGCGGACCCGGTATCCCCGCCGACGAGCGCGAGCGGGTGTTCGAGCGCTTCTTCCGCCTCGACAAGAACCGCGGAACGCCGGGGATCGGCCTCGGCCTGTCGATCGTGCAGGCGCTGGTCACGGCGTGCGGCGGCTCGGTACGCGCCGAAGCCGGACCCAACGGCTTAGGCACCGTCATGCGGGTCCGGCTACAAGCGGCGTAACCGAATTCGAAGAGCTCCTACTTGGCGGGAGTCTTCGCCGCCGGCTTTCCATTTGTCGCCTTCGCCGGCGCCTTGGCCGGCGCAGGAGGCTCCGGCGCGTTGGCCGGAGCGGGAGGCAAGGCTGCCTTGGCGTCGTCAGAGCCGGCATCGGGAGCCGCCTTGGCCGCCGCCCCTTGCGCGCCCAGCAACTGCCGGGCCAGGCCAAGGCCGGCGACGCCCTGGGAGAGCGCCGATGCCAAC
>JBKJLN010000174.1:0-8266 GCA_046596935.1 Acidimicrobiales bacterium | reverse complement strand
CCGAGTTGCTCGCTCCGCTGCCGGAGGCCGAACCCGGCCTGACCGCGGAGCGAGCGCCACTCGACGCGGCCGCTGCGCTACCGGGCACGGCGCTTCCGGGGAGGGCCGTGCCATCTTCTCCGATCCCGGGCGCTGCGCCCACGGCGTCCTCGGCCCCAGCGGTGTCTCCTTCGCCGCCGACGGGCGTGCCTTCGATCTCGCCGAAGTCGTTCCCTTTCGTCGAAACCGTGGAGGTGCGCTCGCCCACGACAAACGGGAGCAGGAGGCCACCGATGAGCATCGTGGCGACGACGCCCGTCAGGAACCCGTAGGTCTGACCGCGACTGCGAAGGCGGGCGAGGCGCTGCTGGACATTCACGAGGAGGCTCCGGGGTTGGGGTCGAAAACGATCTGGAAGGGCGAGGAGACCCGCGCCGGATCGGGCACGAGGGTGAATCCGGCGGCACCGGCGCGGTCGCCGAACGCGCCCAGGTCGAAACGCCATGACCCATCGACTTGGCGGGCCCCCTTGGCACAGCGTTTCGCGTCGAAAGCAGGCGCCTGATCGAGGGCGATGGCCTCACGCGGGGCCCACGACGGGTCGGTGATGACGCAGGCGGCGAGGGCGGCGCTGGCGTCGTTGACGTTGGCCCCGGCGTCGGTCCGCAGGCGCAGGGTGAGCACCGTGGTATCTCCGGTCAGCCGGACGAAGCTTCGACGGGACGTCGCGCCGTCGGCGCCGGCAGCGACCGGGAATGAATCGGCGGGAACACCGGTGCGCGCCGCCGGCGTGCCGGCCCCCGTAGTGGCCCAACCCCCCTCCAGTACCCGCAACGGCGTGCGGGTCGCGCTGGGGTCTGAAGTCGGAGCGACCGTGGCGGGTTCGGATCCGGCGGACGGAGTCGGCGCGGGATCGGAGCCGGGCGTCGTGCCCCCCGAGGGGACCGGCGGGGCACCCCCGGTGGTGGCAATCGATCCGGACGAGGTAGGCCGCCGCACAGCCGGACCGGGTTCGCCTCTGGCCCCCGGCATGACGGCGTCGAGGGGGGAAGGCTTAATGGCCGTCGCAACGTCGGTCGAGGGCGCCGGTGTGACGGTGGCGGTCGACCGTCCCAAGGCGATCTCGCCATTGCTGCGGCGGACGGCCACGGGAAGGTCTCGCAGTGCGGCGGGAACCGTGCCGACGAGGAGGAGGGCGGCAAGGGCCGCCCCGAGCACCACGGTGTAGGCCTGGCCTTCGGTGCAGCCGAGCAGTCGGGCGACGCGGTTCATCCTTCCTCGCCACCGAGGAAGACGGCCCGCAAGAGGTCGTCACGACCGGCCAGCTCGGCCGCCGGCCCGGTGAACCGAACCCGTCCGCGCTCGAGGAACACGGCCCGGTCGGCGACGCTGAGAGCGACGTTGACCGACTGCTCGACCAGCACCATCGTGACGCCTCGTTCGCGGAGCTGACCCACGACCTCGAGCAACTCGCCGACAGCCACCGGGGACAGTCCGAGGGAAAGCTCGTCGATCAGGAGGATCTCGGGCTCGACCAGCAACGCCTTGGCTAAGGCGAGCATCTGTTGCTCGCCACCCGAGAGCAATCCTGCGCTCTGGTCGGCCAGCTCGCCGAGCCGCGGGAACAGCTCGAGCACACTGTCGATGCGCGTGCGTACGAGGGCGCGGTCCCAGGCGAAGCGGTGACAGCCGGCGAGGAGGTTGTCGGTCACCGACATCGTCGAGAACACGGCCTTGCCACCCGGCATCTGCACGACTCCGAGACCGACACGGTCGGGCGCAGAGACATAGGTGATGCTGCGACCGTTGAGGCGAACGACACCCCGCTCGGCCAGCACCAGGCCCGAGATGGCCCGCAGCACCGTGGACTTCCCGGCACCGTTGGTGCCGAGAAGGGCGAGCACCTCGCCCCGAGCGACGTCGAGGTCGATCCCGAAGAGCACCTGGATCGGGCCGTAGCTCACATCGAGGTTGCGCACCTGGAGGACGGGGAGGTCGCCGCCGGCGGTCGCCACCCGCTTTCGCTCTTCCTGTTCCTCGACGACTTCCTCGACCACGATGCTGATGTCGCGGCGGACGAAGCGAGCGCCGTACGACGCCAGCGCAGCGGCCACGAGGCACACGGGCACGGTCACTGCTGCGAGGGCGAAGCGAGTGCCTCGGGCGTCGCTCAACAAGCCGGTGATGATGCCTCCGAGGAACCCACCGAGCAGGAAGATGTAGATACCGAGCAGTGCGAACCCGAGAGAACGCAGGCGGTACGGCACGACGGCAGCGACGAAGGCGTAGATCGGCACGGTGGCGGCATAGAGCACGAAGTTGGCGACGGCGATGCCAGCGAGCACCGGGAGCAGGCCGGGAAGGAACAGCGAGCCGGTGAAGGTCACGCCGTAGATGGCGGTGCCGGCGCCGAGGAGAATGATCGCCCGGGGCGGGCTGCGACGGAAGATCCGGTCGCCGAGGCCCCCGCCGACGAGCACCCCAGCCAGTGCACCGACCTCGGTCACCGACACCGCCAGCCCGCGCCCGAAGGCGTCGAGGCCGTAGCGCTTCTCGAGGAGCAGGTTGAGGAAGGTCGGCACCGACACCAGGACGAAGCCGAGGACGCCGACGCCCACGAGCAGGAAGTAGAGCGTGCGAATCTTCAACAAGCGCTGGAAGGCCGTGCCGTAGGAGATCGGGGGTTCGACGCCCTCGGCCATGCTCTCGCCAAGAATGGCTTCCTGCTCCTGAACACCACGCGCCGGTTCCCGCAGGGCGAACGTTGCCAGGCCGAGGCCCGCGAGGGGAATGGCCACGAACAGGAACGCTGCTCGCCAACCGTCAGGCCCTCCAGCGAGCGACGCGATGGCACCGAGGAGTGCGGGCCCGGCGACCGCCGCCACCGGCGTGGCCAGATTGTGGGCGGCGAAGATGCGGGTGCGTCCCGCCAGGGGATAGCGGTCAGCCAGGAGGGAGTTGTGAACCGGAAGGGTCGCCGCCTTCCCGATGCCCACACCGAACCGGGCGAAGGCGAGTTGCCACACCACGGTCACGAGTCCCGTGGCGAAGCTGAACACGGCGGCGGCGATGGCGCAGATGGCGGCGATGCGGGTGCGGCGGGTGCGGTCGGCGAGGTACCCGAGGGGCAGCGACGCCAGGACGAAGATGGCGGCGCCGAGGCCGCTGATCGCTCCGAGCGCGGTGTCGGAGAGCCCGAGGCTGCGTTGGATGTCGGGGCCGAGCACTGCGAAGGCCTGGCCTTCGAGACTGTCGAGCAGGCGGAGCCCCGCAAGCACGGCGATGGTGGCCGTCCCCCCTCGCCGGAGCACCTCACGAAGGGCGAGGGGCTCGACATTGGCCCCCGGCAACAGGTCGTCAGGCAGGGCCACGGAGGTGTCGACGCGGGTCGCGTCGCGCTCGGCCTCTTCGCGCAAGAGCGCGTCGGTCAGGAGCGCAGGATCGTCGGGCGGGGGGCTCGTCGTCTGCATGAGGGGGGTCCGGGAACCCTACGGCGGCTCGACCGGGGCCGGATGATCCGAGCCGCAATTCACCCAGGCACCAGCGCGGAGGCGATCCGCTCGGCGGTCGCCGCCATGGCGTCGTCGCTTTCGTACTTCTGACGCGGCCAGAAGAATCCCCGCAGTCCGTCCTTGCGCCGGCGGGGCACCACGTGGACGTGCAGATGCGGAACGCTCTGACTGACGGTGTTGTTCAGAGCCACGAAGCTGCCGTCCGCGTCGAGGGCGGGGAGAACCGCGGCGGCCACCCGCTGCGCGGCGCCGAACAGCACCGGCAAGAGCGCCACCGGCAGGTCGGGGAGGGTCTGGTGGTGCGCTCGGGGAACGAGGAGTACATGCCCGGGGAAGACGGGGCGGGAATCGAGGAAGCCGAGCACCTCGGGCTCGTCGAGCACCACGGCCGCCGGGAGGTCACCGGCGATGATCGAGCAGAACGTGCAGGTCACCGATCGAACCTATCCGTGCGACCATGCGTGCATGTCCGACGCACCCGTCCATCTGTCCAGCGGTCTTCCCGAGACGATCATCCCTGCCCCGTCTGCCGAATTGGCGGCCCGCCTCGCCGATGCGTTGGTCGCTCCGATCGAGCAACGTCGTGACGCCGTGAGCCACGTCGTCGCCGACAATCCGCTCTTCCTCGACGGCTGGGCGACCCTCGGCGACCTCGCCCGTGACGATGTCGAGGCATACGCCTGTTACCGAGTCGGGTACCACCGTGGTCTCGACGCCCTCCGGGCCAACGGATGGCGGGGAAGTGGCTACGTGCGCTGGCGACATGAGAGCAACCGCGGATTCCTTCGTGCGCTCGATGGCCTACGTCGCGCTGCGGCCGCCATCGGTGAGGGTTCGGAGGAGGAGCGTTGCGACGACTTCCTTCACCAGTGCGATCCGGAGTGGGACCGTCGCTGACGGGCTCAACCTCGACCTAGCAGGAGGTCGCGACAGAACGAGCGCACGGCGGAGTTGAAGACGTCGGCGGCCTCCCATTGCAGGAAGTGGCCGGCGTCGCGGACGAGGAACGGTCCGACGTGGTGCGGAAAGACGACCGCCGCCATCCGATCGAATTCCGGATAGATCACGTGGTCGCTCGCCCCGAAGAGCACCAACGCTTCGACATCGGGATTTCGGCCGAGCATCGGGGGCTCGCTCCGGGCGCGCTCGGAGAACACGCTCTCGTAGTTCCCGAAGCTGGCTCGAAGCCGTTCTCCGTCGGCGAATGGCTCGGTCATGAAGGCGACGTCGTCGACATCGAACGATCCTGGGTGAGCCCAGAACCGAGACGTGAAGAAGGTGGCGATGTATCGCCGCCGGGCGTCGGGAGTGGCCAACTCCGCCGCCAGCGCATCGGCGTCGGTGCCTTGACGGAGAAAATAGTCACCTGACTCGGCGGGCGGACGCGAGCGCATGCCGGCCATTCGCGCCTTGTCGTAGGGCAGTGGCGCATTGAAGATGACCAGCCGTTCGACGAGCGAGGGGAAGCGGGCGGCAAGGTCGGAGACGACCGGGCCCCCGAGGTCGCCACCGGCGACGACGACCCGCTCGTGCCCGAGGTGCTCGACCACCAACGCCTGCAGATCGCGGCTGTGGCTGGGCACGTCGGAGATACCGTCAGGGCCCACGGACGACCGCCCGAAATCCCGGAGGTCGGGGACGATGACCTCGAAGCCGGCCTCGGCCAGGGGCCCGATGTTCCGCCACCAGATGCGGCTCGTCTCGGGCCAGCCGTGCACGAGCAGGAGGGGCACGCCACCCGGCCCGACGTGGACGAAGCTCTGCTCGAAGCCCCGTACCTTCGTCGAAGAACGAGCGAAGAGGTCGGGATCGAGCACTGGGCGATCCTACGATCGGATCATGGCGACGGCTCCCGATCGAGGCGATGCCGAAGCCCTCGATGCCAACGACGAACTGGCCGAACTCCGCAATCGATTCCTCATCGATGACGACGGACCGATCTACGTCGACGGGAACTCCCTGGGACGCCCGCCACGTTCGACGGCGGCGCGCCTGGCGAAGGTGGTCGAGGAGGAGTGGGGACGCGGCCTCATCGGAAGCTGGTCGGAGTGGATCGATCGCGCCGCCGGCGTCGGCGATCTGCTGGCTGCCCATGTCCTTGGGGCGGCTCCGGGCGAGGTCACGGTCGGCGACTCGACGACGGTCAACTTCTACAAGCTCGCCGTCGCCGCACTGGACGCACGACCGGGCCGCAACGTCGTCGTGACCGACGCGGCCAATTTCCCCACCGATCGCTTCGTGCTCGAGGGCGTGGCCAACGCCCGGGGGCTGCAGATCGTGCACGTGCCCGGCGACCCGACGGCCGACGACATCGCCGAGGTGGCTTCTGGTGGCGACGTCGCTCTGGTGACGCTCTCGCACGTGTCGTATCGATCCGGTGCGCTGCTCGATCTCCCCGGCATCACCGCTGCCGCTCACGCCGGCGGGGCCCTCGTGCTGTGGGATCTCAGCCACAGCGCCGGCGCCGTGCCCATCGATCTTCGCCAGCACGGCGTTGATCTCGCGGTCGGGTGCACCTACAAGTACTTGAACGCGGGACCGGGTGCGCCTGCCTTCCTCTACGTCCGCAAGGACCTCCAAGAGACAATGCGGCAACCGATCTGGGGCTGGTTCGGTGCTGCCGACCAGTTCGCCATGGGATCGGCGTACGAGCCTGGTCCCGGCATCGACCGATTCCAGGTCGGAACCCCTCCCATCCTCGGTCTGGCCGCCGTGGAAGAAGGCGTGGCGGTGTTCGCCGAGGCCAGCATCGACCGGATCCGGCGGAAGAGCCTGGCGTTGAGCGACATGGCGCTGGCCGTGTTCGACGACCGGCTCGTGCCCCTCGGCGTGACGTTGGCGACGCCGCGACCGGCAGCCCGCCGCGGGTCGCATCTGGCCTTTCGCCACCCGGACGCCTGGCCCATCTGTTGCGCCCTGATCGAGGAGATGGGAGTGGTGCCCGACTTCCGCGAGCCCGACATCGTGCGGTTCGGGCTGGCCCCGCTCTACACCCGCTTCGTCGACGTCTGGGAGGCCGTCGATCGCCTCCGGATAGTCGTGGCCGAACGCCGGTACGACGGCTACCCGAGCGTGCGCGCCCGGGTCACGTAGCGTCGATGACGTGAGCTCTCCGCTCGATGCCGAGGTGACCGAACTCGCCCGGACGATCGCCGAACTGGGCGCCGGGGAACAGAGCCGGGTCTTCCACATGAGCTGGTGG
Source organism: Acidimicrobiales bacterium (assembly GCA_046596935.1). Lineage (GTDB taxonomy): Bacteria > Actinomycetota > Acidimicrobiia > Acidimicrobiales > CADCTF01 > DATLED01. The sequence goes on along the minus strand of JBKJLN010000174.1, from coordinate 1,573 downwards.
AGTGAGCGGATGCTCGGTTGGGCCATGGCTCATCCGGAGTTCAAGACGCAACTGTTCCGCTTCGTCGACGTGTTTCCGGCGACGACCGGATCGACCGACGTCCTGCGCCACATCCACGAGTACTTCGAAGGCGCAGATGCACCCCGTCTCCTCGGCCTCGGCGTCGACATCGCCGAGAAGATCCCGATGGGCGGAGCCATCTCCGCGTCGGTAGCGCGCCGCAACATCCTCAAGATGGCCGAGCAGTTCATCGTCGGCGAGAGCGCCGAGGAGGCGGTCGACGGTCTCCATCACCTCTGGCGCGGCGGCAGTGCGTTCACCGTCGACCTCCTCGGGGAGAAGACGGTCACTGAGGCCGAGGCCGATCGGTATGCGGCACGGGTCGAGCACCTGTTGCGCACCCTGCTCGACCGCACGGCATCGTGGGCGCCGGACGACGTGCTCGAGTTCGACGACGGCGGTCGCATCCCGCGCGTGAACGTCAGCATCAAGCCGACCGCACTCGCGTCGCTGTACTCGCCGCTCACGCGCGCCGATGGTCTCGAGCAGGCCAAGGCGCGCCTTCGGCCCTTGTTGGCGATGGCGGCAGAAGGACGAGCGTTCCTCTACTTCGACATGGAGCACTTCGAGGTCAAGGACCTCACGCTGCAGTTGTTCCGGGAGTTGCTCGATGAGCCCGAACACGCCAACGCCGATGCCGGTGTGGTCATCCAGGCCTACCTCAAGGATTCACGCGACGACCTGGCTGAACTGATCGCCTGGTCGGCGAAGCGTGCCAAACCCATCGGCGTCCGGTTGGTGAAGGGCGCCTACTGGGATTCGGAGGCGATCCAGGCCCGAGCCGAGGGCTGGCCCGTCCCGGTCTACGAACACAAGGCCGAGACCGATGCGAACTACGAGCGATGCGTCCGTCTGCTCCACGACCACCACCGCTCGGTGCGCGCCGCTTTCGCCTCCCACAACCTGCGGTCGCTGGCGTACGCCGTCACCTACGCGCGCTCCAAGGGCATCCCCGACGCCGGCTACGAGATCCAGATGCTCTACGGCATGGCGGAGCCGATCCACGCGGCCATCCGTCGACTGGGGCTTCGACTGCGGGTGTACTCGCCGGTCGGCGACCTCGTTCCCGGCATGGCCTACCTGGTCCGGCGTCTGCTCGAGAACACCTCGAACGAGAGCTTCGTTCGCCATCGATTCGCCGAAGGACGGGAGTTGGCGGAGCTGATCGCCCCGCCGTCGTCGAGCAGTATCCCCCCGTCCGAGGCGCCGCGCCGAGGCACGGCCACGTCGGTCGACGATCCGGGCCGCTACAACCACGAACCCTCCGGAGAGTTCCGTCGGGCTCAGGTGCGGACGTCGTTCGCCGAAACGGTCGAGCACGCCGCCTCTGCCGCCACCATCCGGGTTCCCGCCGTCATCGCCGGGCGCGAGGTGATGACGGCGGCAACGATCGCGTCGGTCGATCCTTCCGACATCGAACGGGTCGTCGCCGTCTCGGCGTCGTGCGGCGCCGAGGAGGCGGATGCGGCTGTCGCCGCTGCCAACGCCGCCTGGATCGGGTGGAGGAAGACCC
>JBKJLN010000156.1:0-3063 GCA_046596935.1 Acidimicrobiales bacterium | reverse complement strand
ATCCGCCCCTCGAGGAGCGCATCCAAGCGCTTCGGGAGCTCTGATGCCGATGTCCCGTCCTTCCCACACCTCACCCGGTTTCCGCCGATTGGCTGTCGCCGTGTCCCTTGCCGCCGTGCTGGGCGCGGCCTGCGGTGGCGACAAGAAGAAGGAGGTCGCCAAGCCCAAGCTCGAACCGGCGACCACGAGCACGACGGCGGCGCCACCGGCGGCGGCGGGCACGGGGGCACCGCTCACGGGGCTGGCAGTGGATCCGGCGAAGCTGAACCGCCCGGCCATGATCGTGAAGATCGACAATGCGCCCAAGGGTCGTCCGCAGGCCGGCATCAACCAGGCCGACATCGTGGTGGAGGAAGGGGTGGAGGGCGGGATCACCCGCCTGGCCGTCATCTTCCACTCCCAGGACACCGAGAAGGTCGGGCCCGTTCGTTCGGCCCGGACGACCGACATCCTCATCGCGTCGGCCCTCAACAAGCCCCTCTTCGCCTGGTCAGGTTCCAACGCCGACTTCGTGAAGCTCGTGCGGGCGGCGCCGCTGGTCGACGTGGGCGTCGACGTCAAGGGCGGTGCCTACAACCGGGAGAGTGGACGGGAGAATCCGTACAACCTCTTCGCCAACTTCTCCAAGCTCTACGAAGGCGCACCGGGCGCACCCCCGGCACCCCTCTTCGCCTTCCGGGCCGAGGGTGAGCCGTCGGCCGGCGAGCCGGCTGCGGGTGCCCATCTCCAGTGGAAGGACAAGGTGCAGACCCTCGTCGACTGGAAGTGGGATCCGGCTGCAGGGGTCTACCTGCGCACGCAGAACGGCACGCCCCACGTCGACTCGACGGGTGCGCCGGTGATGGCGAAGAACGTGCTCATCCAGCTGACGACGTATCACGACACCGGTTATCGCGACCGTTCGAACACCGTCGTCCCCGAAGCCGACCTCGTCGGTGAGGGCGAGGCCATGCTCCTCAGCGACGGCAAGGTCGTCAAGGGCAAGTGGAAGAAGGCCGACCCGAACGCGGTCACGATGTTCACCGACGGCGCCGGCGCACCGCTCAAGCTGACCCCTGGCCAGACCTGGCTCGAACTGCCCAAGCCCGGCGACGCGTCGGTCAAGTAGGCGGAGCTTGCCTGTGCGCTTTCCTCGTCGCGCCTTCGCGGCCATCGTGATCCTGGGCTTGGCCCTCTCCGGGTGTGCATCCGGCGGCGAGAAGACCAAGACCGAAAAGGCCTCGGAGCTCGTCGCCGACGAAAAGGCCCAGGAGACGACGACCACCGCTGCGCCCAAGATCCCGGCACCGCTGAGCGGCCTGCCCGTCGACCCGGCCGCCGCCGCCCGCCCGGCGATCAGCGTCAAGGTCGACAACTCCCCCGACGGCCGACCCCAAGCCGGACTCGAGAAGGCCGACCTCATCTACGAGGAAAAGGTCGAGGGCGGCGTCACCCGCTTCATCTCCGTCTTCCAGAGCCAGGATTCGGAACTGGTCGGCCCCATCCGCTCGCTGCGCACGACTGACCGGTCAGTCATCTCCGCCTTCGGGGGTGTGTTCGCGTTCTCCGACGGAGTCGCCTTCACACTTAACCGCCTGAAGGGTGCTCCGGTCATCACGGTGACCGAGCGCAACGACCCGGCAGCGTTCATCAACCCCAAGGGCAAGCGCCGGCCCTACGCCACGTTTGCCACCACGGCGCGGCTGCGCAAGGAGGCCGGCGGCACGCCCAAAGCGCCGCCGGCGGCGTTTCCGTTCCTGCTCGAGGGGGAGGCATTCGCCCCCAGTGGCGCGATCCCGGCCTCCAAGGCCAGCATCGACTACGGCGGTCGTACCGTCGGGTCGTTCACGTGGGACCCAGCGACCGGGCGTTGGCAGCGCTCGACGAACGGCTCGCCTCACCTGTTGGCCGACGGCACCCGCCTGACCTTCGCCAACGTCATCATCCAGAAGGTTCCCTATCGAGGTGTCGGCTACAACGACTCGTCGAAGACTCCCGTCGATGAGGCGGTGTTGGTGGGCTCGGGCGACGCCATCGTCCTGGCCGGCGGCAAGCAGGTGAAGGCCAAGTGGTCGAAGCCCTCGAACGAGGCGATGACCGTTTTCACCGACGCCACCGGCACTCCGATCAAGCTCATCGCCGGCCCGACGATGGTCGCCCTCGCCCCCAACTCGGCCCCGGTCACCGTTTCGTAGGCCGGTTCCGTTCCATCGAAACGAGTTCGGGATTGCGGTCGGCCGGCTCGTAGACTGGTCCTATGGCTGACCCCACTCCCGACGCCCGCCGCACCGGTACGGATCGCGTGAAGCGCGGCCTGGCGGAGATGCTTCGGGGCGGCGTGATCATGGACGTCGTCGATGCCGAGCAGGCCAAGGTGGCCGAGGACGCGGGTGCGGTGGCTGTGATGGCCCTCGAGCGGGTGCCGTCCGACATCCGTCGCGACGGCGGCGTCGCCCGCATGAGCGATCCGGCGCTGATCGAAGGCATCAAGGCGGTTGTCACCATTCCGGTCATGGCCAAGGCCCGGATCGGACACTTTGCCGAGGCTCAGGTGCTCGAGGCCCTCGGCGTCGACTACATCGACGAGTCCGAGGTGCTCACCCCAGCCGACGAGCTCCATCACATCGACAAGTGGAACTTCACCGTGCCCTTCGTCTGCGGCGCGACCAATTTGGGCGAGGCCCTTCGCCGCATCTCCGAAGGCGCGGCCCTCATCCGTTCGAAGGGTGAGGCCGGCACCGGCGACGTCGTGCACGCCGTTCGCCACCTCCGTCAGATCCTCGGCGACATCAAGCGCATCGGCCAGGCCGACTCGGCCGAGCTCTACGGGTGGGCCAAGAACCTCCAGGCTCCGGTCGGGCTGGTGCAGGAGGTCGCCGAGTCGGGCAAGCTCCCCGTCCCGCTGTTCTGCGCCGGCGGCATCGCCACCCCCGCAGATGCTGCGCTGGTCATGCAGTTGGGCGCCGAGACGGTGTTCGTGGGATCGGGCATCTTCAAGAGCGAGAACCCGGCGCGCATGGCCCGTGCGGTCGTCGAAGCGACCACCCATTTCCGGGACGCGTCGATCGTGGCCAAGGTCAGCCG
>JBKJLN010000307.1:0-3681 GCA_046596935.1 Acidimicrobiales bacterium | reverse complement strand
ACCCCCGCTCCTCCATCTCGCGGACTCTGTTCTTGGCCTCGCTCTGCGGCGCCGCCCTCCGGGCCGAAGCCTTGCCGCTCGGCTGGCGGCTGCTCGCTGGCGCTCCCGACGCCGCCCCCGCCTGACCAGTTTGGGCAGCGCCAGAGCGCGATTGCGAACTGGCGCTGCCCAAAGGATACGTGAGTAGCCTCGCCCGGTCATGGAGGTCATCACCGATCCGGCGTCGTGTCCCCGATTGCCGGGTGGCGCGGTCGTGACGATCGGGGTCTACGACGGAGTGCACCTCGGCCATCGCGCACTGATCTCGAGGGTGCGGGCGATGGCGAGCGAACTCGGAGCCTCGAGCGCAGTGGTCACCTTCGATCGCCACCCGGCAACCGTGGTGCGGCCCGAGTCGGCGCCGAAGTTGTTGACCGACCTCGAACAACGGCTCGAGCTGCTGGCCGAGACGGGGGTCGACTACACGCTCGTCGTGCGCTTCGACAAGGAGCGCTCGTCGGAGTCGGCAGAGGATTTCGTCCGGGACGTGCTCGTGGGGTGCTTCGCGGCGCGGGCCGTCGTCGTCGGCCACGACTTCCACTTCGGACGAAACCGTGGCGGCAACGTCCCGATGTTGCAGAACATGGGTGCGGAACTCGGCTTCGACGTCCTCGGGATCAACCTGGTCGCGGATGCCGTCGCCGACGAGATCGTGTCGTCGACTCGGATCCGCGAGCTGCTCGCCGATGGCGACGTTGCCGGGGCCGCCCGACTGCTCGGTCGCCCGCACGAGGTGCGGGGCGTGGTGCAGCATGGAGATGCCCGTGGTCGCGAACTCGGGTTCCCCACGGCCAACGTCGCCGTGCCCGCAGACATCCTCCTGCCGGCCGACGGGATCTACGCCGGCTGGTACGAGCGACCTGATGGCGCGATCCATCCCACGGCCATGTCGCTGGGGCGCCGCCCCACCTTCTACGCCGATGCCGACCTGAGCCTGCTCGAGTGCTACCTCCTCGACTTCGAGGGCGATCTCTACGACGAGCCGGCCAAGGTCCGCTTCGTCGAACGCCTCCGCGGTGAGGTCAAGTTCGACTCCGTCGATGCCCTCGTCGAACAAATGGCTGCCGACGTCGAGCGCACCCGATCGTCACTGGCGTGAAACGGGCATAACGCCTTCGAGGGTTACCCTGATGCACATGTTTTCGTCGCATCGATCCAGGGTGCGGGCCCTCTTTCCGGTCATCATCCTGCTCGCCGGCGTCCTCGCCTGGGGCCCGGCGGAGGCGGCCACGCCCGCCTCTGGCACGGTGAGCCCGACCTCGCCGACAACCCAGTGGACCGGCGTCTCCAATGGCTCGACAGGGCTGCTCATGTGCCCCACGGCGACGTCGTGTGACACATACAGATTGACCGTGGAGGCCCTCCCAACCACGGGCAACTTGACGATCACTGTTGGTACTGGGCCCGATCCCGACATCGACTTCGACCTCTACGTCTATCTCGGAGACAAAGAGGTCGGCAGGTCCGATAAGGACGGAACCCCGCCCGAAGTCGTCGTCCTTCCCGTCAATCCGAACGCCCCAACTGCGACCTACAGGGTCGTCGTCGTCCCCTTCAGTGCGCCTTCGGGAACGCAGTACCAAGGGAAGGCGGCGCTGACGGAGGGGCTGCCAAAGGCCCAGGACACTGCGGCTACTCCCTCGGCGGCGCCGCCTCCTGCATACGCCAATTATGCGGCGCCAACCGGCTTGGTCGATTTCGGTGCCGAGCCGACCATCGGGGTGAACCACAAGACCAACAAGGCCATCTTCCAGCAGGGCACCGACACCGCCCGCGTCTCTTTCGACGACGCGAACACCCCGCCATCAGCAACCTGGACCGACGTGACCGCGCTGCAGACCGGCGTCGCTACCCTCGACCCGATCGTCGAGGTTGATCCGCAGACGGGCCGGACGATCGTTTCGCAGCTCCTCGGCGTCTGCAGCGCCTCGGCCGTGTCTGATGACGACGGCGCCACCTGGCAGACGTCGAGTGGATGCCCGGAGCCTCACGGCGCCGACCACCAGACGTTGGGTGCTGGTCCCCGTAGTCCTGCAAGACCAGCGGCCGCCGGCGCGTATCCCAACGCCATGTACTACTGCTCCCAGAGCATCGTGTTCGCGTTCTGTGGCTCGAGCAACGACGGCGGTAAGACGTTCGGCACCTCGGTACCGATCTACAGCAACTCTCAATGTGCAAATCTCCACGGCCACGTTCAGGTCGCGCCGGACGGCACCGTCTACGTCCCGAACGAATCGTGCGGTGGTCTGGCGGCGGTGGTCGTATCGGAGGACGGCGGGCAGACCTGGGTGATCCGGCCGATCAAGGGCAGTACCGTGCCGAACCGGCGGACCCATCCCGCCGTAGCCATCGCCAGCGATGGCACGGTGTACTTCGGATACCGCAGTGGTGACGGCAACGCCATGGTGGCGGTCTCCCAGGACAAGGGAAAGACGTGGACCCAGCCGGTCGACGTCGCCGCTTCCTTCGGCCTGGAGAACACGACCTTCCCCGTCGTGATCGCCGGCGACGGCGATCGAGCTGCCTATGCCTTCCTCGGCACGACGACTCCGGGTGATCCGAACTCGGTGTCCTTCGAGACCGATGGTGCTGCGAAAAACCCGTCGTACACCGGCCCCGGTTGGCACCTCTATGTGTCCCACACCTACGACCGGGGCCAGTCGTGGACCACCTCCGATGTCACGCCGAACGATGCCGTGCAGCGAGGCTGCCTGACGCACGGACGCGATGACACCGGCACCTGCCGTGACCTCCTCGACTTCAATGGCATCGCCGTCGACCGCGACGGGCGGGTGCTCGTGGGTTACACCGACGGTTGCCTGGGCAAGTGCGTGACCTCGCTCGCCGTTGCCGACAACGATCGCTCGGACCACAAAGGAACCATCGCCCGGCTCTCGGCCGGCAAAGGGCTCTTCGCCGCCTTCGACGGCACCATCAACCCAGGCAGTGCCCCGGTCGTCTGCGCCGTCAAAGACCAGGCCGGCGACGCCACACTGCTCGGAGCGACGCCAAACGTCCCCACCCTCGATATCCGCTCTGGTACCACGGGCCTCGACGATCGGGGCGTGATCTTCACCATCGGGATCGACGACCTCGGCCCGCCGCCGCCACCCTTCGTCGGCCTCCGTTTCGACTGGGCCTTCGTCATCGACGGCGTGGCCTACGAAGTGCGAGGCATCCGACTCACCGGCATGCCCGTGACTGCCTCGTTCACGAAGACTGGTGCCGCCGTGCCGAACGCTGCCAAAGCACTGTTTGACGACACGGCGAACACCGTCACGTTCGTCATCGATCCGAAAGCGTTCGCAACCTCCATCAACGGAGACAGCGTCGTCGAAGGCTCAGCGCTCAGGGCCATCGCCGCCAACGCCAACGGCGGCGGATTGACCTACGACTTTGCGGGGGCCAACTGTGCGTTCTCCATCCGTGGCGCGTCGGTGGGAGCGGCTCCGGGCACGACAGGGGTGGCCGGCGGTTCGAGCGGGGCACCGACCCCGTCTGGCGGAGGCACACCGGCCCCGTCGGTCGCTGCCGCCAAGAGAGGCACCCTGCCGGCTACGGGCCTTGGGTGGACAGGCCTGGCCGCTTTCCCGCTTGCCCTTCTCTCCACCGCGGCCGCAATGTTGCGCCGGCGCGTTCGCC
>JBKJLN010000266.1:0-2704 GCA_046596935.1 Acidimicrobiales bacterium | reverse complement strand
GCGGCCGGCGCCCGTCTTGGCCAACTGCCACAACGACACCAGCTCGTCGAGGTATTGGGCGATGTACGTGCCCTCGACGAGGAACGTGTAGAAGATGACGAACTTGCCGAGGCTGATCGATCCGCCGACGACGAGCCGGGCCCCGAAGAGCAACAAGCCCGCACGCACCAGGACCGGGGCGGCTCGGAGCAGCAGGTCGAACCTGGCCTCGAGGCGCACCCTCGTCAGCACGAACTCATAGGCCTTCGCCGCCGCCTCGCGGACCCGGTCGCGCTCTCGATCCTCGGCTCCGAAGGCCTTGACGACACGAATGCCGCGCACGGGCTCGTCGATGGCCGTGGTGACCTCGGCTCGTTGGTTCAGCCCGAGGAATGCCAGCCCCCAAAGGCGCGGCCGGATCCGATTCACGAGGTAGCCGTTGAAGGCGAAGAGCGACGTGACCAACAACGTGAGGGGCACGTTGACGAAGGCCAGGTAGACCCCGTAACCGATGAGGATCGGCACGCCCGCCACGAGGAGCGGAATGACCTGGAGCAGGAGTTGCAGCAACTCGAGATCGCTCAGTGAGCGCGTGACCATCTGCCCGGTCGCCACCGAATCGAGATCGCGCGGGGCGGCCCGTTGCAGGGTTGCATACAGGCGATTCCTGAGGTCGAATTCGATCTGGTACTCGAGCCGCGACGAGACCTGCAGGTTGATCCACAACACGACGAAGTCGAGGACGGCGAACCCCGCGAGCGACGCCACCAGCGGCCCGAGTTCTCGCGAGTGGTCGCCGCCGATGGCTTTGTCGAAGATCGTCGCCGTCAGTTGCGCCACGACGATGCTGATCCCGGTCGCAGCGAAGCTCAGCACCAGGCTGGCGATCAGCCACTTTCGCTGTCGGGTGACCAACAACCACCACAGCACCGAGCCCCGGAACGTCCGGAAAGCCCGCCGACCGCGGGCCGGCAGGGTGAAAACGCTCCTCAGCCTCGCCGGCCTCGGCCGCCGCCGGCCTGGGCGTTGCCGCCAGAGCGAGACCGTCCGCCACTGGCCGAGCCGCCGGCGCCCCGAGCACCGCCACCACCGCGACCGCCGCCGGAGGGAGCGCCGCCCCGACCGGAACCAGCACCGCCACGACCGCTTCCGCCGCCGGACGGAGCGCCGCCGGAGCGACCACGGCTCCGGGGAGCGCCCTGACCCCGGGGCTCGTCGGGCACGTTCATGCCCAGGGCCCGTTGGAGGACACGGGCCTTGGCGGCATCGCCTTCGGCTTCGGTGACGAACGAGACGACGACGCCGTCGGCGCCGGCGCGGCCCGTGCGTCCGGAGCGATGGGTGTAGTCCTTGATGTCGGCCGGCGGGTCGTAATGCACGACGCAGCCGACGTCGTCGACGTGGATGCCGCGAGCGGCGACGTCGGTGGCAACGAGCGCCTGCACGCGACCGGCGGAGAAGGAAGCCAGCGCGCGATCGCGTTGTGACTGGCTGCGGTCGCCATGGATGGCAACGGCGGTGACGCCCGACATCCCCAGTTGCTTGGCCAACCGATCGGCGCCGTGCTTGGTGCGGGTGAACACGATGGTGGCGCCGTGCTCCTCGACGAGCGACGCCGTCTTCTTGATGCGCTGCTCCCGGCCGAGGTCGAGGAACAGGTGGGTGGTGCGATCCTCGTGGTCTTCAGGAAGCGCGACCTCGAAGCGGGCGGGATCGCGCTGGTAGTTGCGCACGAGCACATCGACATCGCCGTCGAGCGTGGCCGAGAAGAGCAGGGTCTGACGGTCGGGCCGGACCTGGTCGAGGATGCGACGCACCTCGGGGAGGAACCCCATGTCGGCCATGCGATCGGCTTCGTCGATGACCACGAACTCGACCTCGTCGAGGATCATGTTGCCGCGGCGCACCAGGTCGGCGAGCCGGCCAGGGCAACAAACGGCGACATCGACACCGCGGCGCAGGATCTTCAGCTGCGGAGTGAAGCTCATACCGCCGTAGAACGACGAGACGCTGCGCTTGCGGACGTGCAACAGGGGCGCCAGCTCACCCTGGATCTGGGCGGCGAGCTCGCGGGTCGGTGCCAAGACGAGGGCACGGGGACGGGCGACGCGCGCCCGGCTCACCCGCTCGGCCAGCGGAATGCCGAAGGCCAGCGTCTTGCCGGAGCCGGTCGGGGCGCGACCGGAGACGTCGCGCCCGGCGAGGGCGGCGGCGATGGTGGCCGCTTGAATGGGAAAGGGGGTGACGATGCCGCGCTCGGCGAGGCGGGCCGTCATCTCGGCGGACACGCCGAGGTCGGGAAAGGTCAGAGTGACGGCGGCGTCGAGCACGGGCTCGACAAGGATGGATGACACGAAAGAACTCCGAGGGGCTGGGCCGCACCCCGAGGGCGCAGCGGCGATGGGCGCGACGAGCCCGACTGGCGCCTCCCCGGCGGTGCGAACTGCCGCACCGACCTGCTGCGTCGCTGGCAGCGGAGAGGGTTGGCCGGTATCGAGAATTCTCGGAGAACGGCCCATCGATCCGTGCTGCGACCGACGTGCCGCCAAGCGTACAGGGTTACTGGAGTTGACTCGCGATCGAGGCGGAGTCGAAGTACACCCGCTCGCACACGATCCGCTCCCCCTCGAAGAGGAACAGCGCCGCCATTCTCGATCGGAATGCACGACCGCTTCGGGAGTGTGTCCCCAGGAGGTCGAACTCGACGAGTACACCGTCATCCAGG
>JBKJLN010000164.1:0-3676 GCA_046596935.1 Acidimicrobiales bacterium | reverse complement strand
GAAGAGAAAGTCGTAAATCGGGAGGTAAAGGGGGGGCTCGTCATGGGCCGTCGGATGGAGCACGGTGGGCACGGTGCCACCCAGCGCCGGGAGTCCGGCCCAGGTCGACCAGTACAGGTAGGTGAAGAAGATGGCGAGATCGAATTGGCTGCCGTGGCTGCGGAGCCAGGCGGGTAGCTCTCGAACACGCGGTCCCTGGAGCTCCATCCAGGCCCGCTGCAGGTACAACGGGGCCGGCCGATCGCCGGCGTTTACGCGGATGTTCAAGGGGTTGAACAGGTCGTTATCCCGAGGACTTTCCACCCGGAGTCGGTGCACGACAACGCCATCAATCTCCTCCGTGCCCGGCTCGTATATGTCCGCCCAGTCCACGTAGCTGAGCGCACAACTCGTAACCACATGGACCTCGTGGCCCCTGCCGGCTAATCCGGTGGCAAAGTTGCGTGCAAACACCTCAGCGCCCCCGAAGACCTCGGCCCCGTATCGCTGCACGACGAAGAGCAGCCGCACTCAGGCCACGCTGAGGAGGTGTTCGAGTATGGCTGCTCGGGCACGATCAGCGTCGAAGACGTCAAGCCGTTCTTCGCCCAGGCGAACCAATTCGCGCCGAAGATCCTCGTTGGTGACGACCTCGGCCATCGCCTCGGCCAAAAGGACAGGATCCTCTCCTTGCGGCAGGAGCACCCCTGCGCGACCAATCGTCTCGGGGATGGCCGCGTAGGCCCGCGCCACGACGGGCACCCCGAACGCCATCGACTCGACGAGCGGGACCAAAAATCCCTCATGCTCGCTGGCCGTCACAAAGGCGTCGGCCCGCCGGTAATGGGCGCTCCATACTGCCGGCGAGAGCACTCCGCGGAATGAGGCCGCACCCAGATTCAACTCACGGCGAAACTGCTCGAGGGCTTCGGCATAGCCCGGCAAGCGGTTGGCCCCGACCAAGAGCAGGTGGGCGTCCGGCAGCAGGTAGGTCGTGAGTACATGGAACGCTTTGAGCAGCAGATCGGGACGCTTGTGGGGGAGGAGCTGGCCAACGAACAGGAGCACCGGTCCCTCGATGACGTTGAGCCACTCCGTCATCTGCGGATCGGGCTCGATGTCAAGCAGCTTCTTTACATCGATGATGAGGTGAGCCACGCGAACGTCGCGGAACCCGAGCTCGAGCAGCTCGTCGGCGTTGAACTGAGAGTCTGCTAGCGCCATGACAGCGCGGTCCCGTAGTGCTGCCAGCTCCTGACGGCCGGCTTCAAGAAGGCCGGCAAACGCCGGGTCGTATGGAAGGAACGGGTCCGCCGGCGAGATGTTGTGATACACCAGCACGAGCCGTTCCGGGCGCTCCAAGATGAAGTTGAATACGTAGGGCTCACCGATCGAGGCGTGGAAGACCAGAAGGTCCGCTTTGCACGAGCGGTGCCCGTCTCCGTCGAAGGAATCGAGCTGTCGGATGTCGTCAAGCAGGTCGGGATGGATATAGCGGGCGAACACCTCGCTGGGTCCTGCGCGACGCAGCAGGGCCCGTAGTTCAAGAGCCGAGTTGGTGATGGCGTCGCCCGGGCTCGCCGTCACCAGGACCTGGTGGATTCCCATCAGCGAGTGGCGACGATGGCGTAGTCCTGGGGCCCGAAAAGCAGCGCGTTGATCCGATCGACGTTGGCATTGACCTGATCCACGACATCCCCGTGGCCCTCGATGATGTGCACCATCTCGGCGGCCGGCGGCGGCGATCGCCACTCGATGGAAATATCACGGAAACCGGCTTCGCGAAGGAGGAAGTCGAGGTACGCCGGGTGCACGGGTGTGTCGTGGGTGGGATCGACATAAAAGGCGCGGGCGTAGATGTAGAGCGACTGTGGGTTCAGCGTCTCGATGAGCACCTTGCCGCCCGGACGCAGCTTCTCGGCCGCAAGCCGGACCACCTCGCTGCGCTCCTGGGGGGTCAGGTGTTCGATCACCTGAATCAAGGTGATTCCGCCGAGCGAACCGTCGGTAGCCGCGGCCAGCCACCGAACGGCGTCGTCTTGGTCGACCAGGATGCCCTTTTCGGTCCCGAGGCGGACGAGCTGGGGGTCAATCTCGACCCCCGTGGCCTCCACGCCCGCGTCGCGCAGGAGCTGCAGGAACTCTCCGCGTCCACAACCCAAATCGACGACAGGGGCGAAGCCGACGAACCGCTGCGCCAGGTCGAGGTAGCGCTCGGCCAGCTCGGCCGTCGATCCCCTGAATTGTTCCTCGAAGCGGGCGTTGCCGAACCACGGTTGGAACCGACGGGTGGCGTCGGCGGCCTCAAGGCGCTCGAGGCGCCGCTGCAGATCCTGCAACTCGTCCGGAACACCATGCGGGGCGCGCGCCGAGGTTGCGGCCTGCTCCGTCAGCGCATCGAGGTGATTGATAAGGGCAGTGTGAACGTGAGCATTGGGATGTTGCAGCACGACAACCATCTCTTCGAGCACCACCCGCAGAGCCTCGGCATACCGATGCAGCTGCTCGAGGACCCCGGCCGTCTGTCGCGACACCGCCTTGCCGACGGTGCGGTGCAGTGCGGTGCCGCCCGGCAGACCACTCTTGTACACGATGTTGGCCGGATTGAAGCCCATTGCCCCGTCGAGAGCGGCGAGGCGCGACCGCAGGTGCACGTAGTCGTAGGGCGGTAACGGCCGATGCTTGGCGATCCGCTGGAAGTGGGCGTCGAGATCGGCCTCGAGCCCGTCGGGATAGGCGCCCTCGCTCCGGCGTTGCTCCACCCGAGCTCGCAGTTGATCGACCAGCGCTTCCACGTCGAAGACGGGCGGTGACGGCGGAGGTGCAAGGGCGGCGTCGTCGTCGTCTCGGCCGGTCACAGGGCGATCACGTTAGTTGCGGTCCTTCGCCGGCCCGGGTATTCCAAACTCGGTGGCTCCTCTGTCGCAATCCGCGACGATGGTGGGCCGGGACCGCAGCCTCAAGCCCGATCGGCGGCGGCGGCGGCCGAAGCCGCCACCAATCGTTCAAGAACGTCGGCGGCTCGTCCCTCGTCGAGGGAGACCCGGGCCCGCTCGAGGCCTTCGGCGAGGTCGTCGGCGATTCCGGCCACCACGATGCCCGCAGCGGCGTTGAGCACGACGATGTCGCGGTGGGCGCCCAACTCGCCACCGAGGATCCTCCGCGTCAGCTCGGCGTTCACTGCGGCGTCGCCGCCCCGCAGATCCTCCGTGCCCGCCAGCGCCAAGCCCAGGCTTGGCGGGTCGACGTCGTAGATCAGGATCTGCCCGTCTCGGAGCTCGAGCACGGTTGACGTCGTCGTGGTCGTCAACTCGTCGAGTCCATCATGTCCATACACGACCATTGCCCGCTCCGCCCCGTTCGCCTGTAGGACACCAAGCATCTTCTCCGCAAGGTCGGGGTCGCTCACACCGACGACCTGACGCTTCGGACGGGCGGGGTTCGCCAACGGGTTGATGAAGTTGAAGACCGTTGGGATCCCGAGTTCCCTGCGCACCGGCGCGGCGTGGCGCGCCGCTGGGTGGAACCGTGGCGCGAAGCAAAAGCCCATACCGGCACGCTCGACACAGGCGACGACTCCGTCCGGTCCGAGCTCGATGGCCACGCCGAGGGCGGCCAGAAGGTCGGCGGAGCTGCTCGTCGCGCTTGCGGCCCGGCCGCCGTGCTTGGCGACTTTGGCACCGGCGCCGGCGACGAC
>JBKJLN010000003.1:0-11313 GCA_046596935.1 Acidimicrobiales bacterium | reverse complement strand
GCAATGACCGCGGTGAGCGCGGTGATCGTGATCACGGCGCCGGACACTTGCAGGAGCGGCCGATCGGTCGCGGCCGCCGGGTCGCCAAGGTCGTCAAGGGTGGTCGTCGGTTCTCCCACACGTCACTCGTGGTCGTCGGCGACGGCGCCGGTCGTGTCGGACTCGGCTACGGCAAGGGCAAGGAGCACAGCATCGCCCTGCAGAAGGCCACCGAGAACGCCAAGAAGAACGTGTTCGATGTGCCGCTGGCCGGCTCCACGATCATTCATCCCATCACCGGCGTGGCCGGTGCCGGGCGGGTGCTGTTGAAGCCCGCAGCTCCCGGTACCGGCGTGATCGCCGGTGGCGCCGCTCGAGTCATCCTCGAGATGGCCGGCGTGCACGACGTGCTCTGCAAGTCGCTCGGCTCGTCGAATGCCATCAACGTCGCCCACGCCACGATCGCCGGGCTGAAGGCTCAAAAGCGTCCGGACGAGATCGCCCGCCTTCGTGGCAAGACGCCAGAAGAGGTCACCCCGAAGGGCGTTCTCGACGCCTACAACGAGACTCGTCGCGGCAAGCTCGTCGTCACGGAAGTGGTGTAGGCCATGGCTGAACTGAAGCTCACCCAGGTCCGATCGGCGATCGGCACGAAGCCGGTGCACCGCGGCACCCTGCGGGCCCTCGGCCTCGGCCGGATCGGCAAGACCCACACGCTGCCTGACCGCCCCGAGATCCGCGGCATGATCGCCCGCGTCCCGCACCTCATCACCGTCGAGGAAGTGTAAAGAGATGAAGGTCCACGACCTCCACCCGTCGCCAGGAGCGACCAAGGCCAAGCGTCGCGTCGGGCGCGGCATCGGCGGCAAGGGCGGCAAGACCGCCGGCCGCGGCACCAAGGGCCAGGGTGCCCGCAACAACATCAAGCCCGGGTTCGAGGGCGGCCAGCTTCCGTTGGCCATGCGCATCCCGAAGCTCAAGGGCTTCAAGAACCCGTTCCGGGTCGAGTACAACGTCATCAACCTCGATGCCATCGAGGCCTTCGAGGGCGAGGAGATCAATCCTCAGTCGCTGCGGACCAAGGGCCTCGTGCACAAGCACGGACTGGTGAAGGTCCTCGGCGGAGGCGAACTCTCCCGCAAGGTCACGGTGAAGGCCCACGCCTTCTCCAAGACGGCCGTCGAAGCGATCCAGGCGGCAGGCGGTAGCGTGGAGGTCATTCCCCCGCCGTGGGGATCGGGGCGTCCGCCGGCGAAGGGCAACGCACTCACCAACCGCTGAGCGCCCCGGCCTGACTGTACGGAACCTCACACCGCCCTGGAATCTCCCCTCGCGAAACGGAGCATCACGTGTTCTCCAACGTGAAGAACATGTTCAAGATCCCCGATCTCCGCGGGAAGATCCTGTTCACACTGGCCATCATCGCCCTCTATCGCTTCGGCGCCCATGTGCCGACGCCTGGCGTCGACTTCGAAGCTGTCGAACAGCTGACGGCGGCGTCGCAACGCGGCGGTGTGCTCGGATTCTTGAACCTGTTCTCGGGCGGCGCCCTCACCCGCTTCGCCGTCTTCGGGCTCGGCATCATGCCGTACATCACCAGCTCGATCATCATGCAGCTGCTGCAGGTGGTCATCCCCAAGCTGGAGGAGTGGCGAGACCAAGGGGCGGTCGGTCAGAAGAAGATCACTCAGGCCACGCGCTATGTCACGGTGGCACTGGCCATCATGCAATCGACAGCGTTGGCCTTCGCCTTCCACAACGGCGCCGCTGGATTCCTCGGTGGGGGCAGCAACGACATCGACCTGATCCCGAATTTCACCGTGCCGCGCGTCCTCCTCGTCGTGCTCTCGATGACGGCCGGTACGGCCATGGTCATGTGGCTGGGCGAGCTCATCACGCAGAGGGGCATCGGCCAGGGGATGTCGATCCTGATCTTCTCGAGCGTCGTGTCCGGCATGCCGTCCGGCGGCGCTCGGGTGCGAGCCGAGGCGGGCAACTTCCTCTTCGCCATCATCATGGTGCTGGTGCTGGCGGTGCTCGTCGCCGTGATCTTCGTCGAGCAGGGTCAACGAAGGATCCCGGTCCAGTTCGCCAAGCGCGTCGTGGGTCGCAAGATGTACGGCGGCCAGTCGAGCTACATCCCGCTGAAGGTGAACCAGTCGGGCGTCATCCCGATCATCTTCGCCAGCTCGCTGCTGCAGTTCCCGATCCTGTTCAGCAACGTCTTGCCGAACCACGGGTGGGGCGTCGCCGTCCGCACCTTCATCAACAACAACCTCTACCAGCCGAGTTCGGCGCTGTACATCGCCCTGTACGGGCTGCTGATCGTGGCCTTCGCCTACTTCTACACGGCGATCCAATTCGACCCGCATCAGCAGTCCGACTACATCCGCAAGAACGGTGGCTACATCCCCGGGATCCGACCCGGTCCGCCAACCGAGCGCCATCTGGCCACGATCCTCAATCGCATCACCCTCCCTGGCGCGCTCTTCCTCGCCTTCATCGCCCTCCTGCCGTCGTTGGCTCTGGCTTGGGGGCACATCAACAACTTCCCCTTCGCCGGCACGACATTGCTCATCGCCGTGGGCGTCGCCCTCGAGACGATGAAGCAGATCGACAGTCAACTGATGATGAGGAACTACGACGGGTTCTTGAGGAAGTAACCGTTGGTCCCTGGAGCACGGCTCGTGATTCTCGGCAAGCAGGGAGCCGGGAAGGGAACGCAGTGCGCTCGGTTGGCGCGCCACTACGTGGTGCCGCACATCTCGACCGGCGACATGCTGCGGGCCGCGGCGCGTTCGCACAGCGAGTTCGGGCGGAAGGCCAAGGAGTACATGGACGCCGGCGATCTCGTCCCCGACGAGGTCATGATCGGCCTGGTGCAGGAGCGCCTCGACTACGAGGACACGTCGTCACGGGGGTTCATCCTCGATGGGTTTCCCCGCACCGACGGACAGGCTGAGGCACTGGCGAACTTCCTGGCCGAGGATCGGGCTCTCGATCTGGCCATCGACATCGAGTTGCCGACCGAGTCGGCCCTCGAGCGGCTGGCCAGCCGTCGTGTGTGTGACGTCTGCGGGGCGATCTACTCGACCGGCCAGCCGCCTCACCTGAACTGGACGTGCGACTTCTGCGGCGGCGAGGTCGTCCAGCGCGAGGACGACCAGCCCGACGCCATCAAGCGCCGCCTCGACCTCTACGAAGAGCAGACAGCGCCGCTCATCGCCTGGTACCTCGGTCGCGACCATCTGATCACGGTCGACGGCATGGGCCACCCCGACGAGGTCTTCCGTCGACTCGTCCGGGCCATCGACTCCCGGCGGATGCACCAGTGAGGTCGGCGTGAAGCGCAACGCTGATGAGTTGGCCAAGATGCGCAAGGCGGGGCGGGTCGTGGCCGAGATGCACGAGAAGACCCGGGCGGCTATCCGCCCCGGGGTCACGACTGGGGAGCTCGACCGCATCGCCCGCGACGTGATCGAGCGTCGCGGGGCGACCTCGAACTTCCTCAATTACGGGTACCCGCCCTTTCCGGCGGTCATCTGCGCCTCGCCCAACGAGATGATCGTCCACGGCATCCCGTCCGACGACGTAGTGCTCGACGACGGCGACATCATCTCCGTCGACTGCGGCGCCATCATCGAGGGGTACCACGGCGATGCCGCCTATACGGCTGGCGTCGGCACCATCAGCGCTGAGGCCGCCAAGCTTCTCGAGGTCACCGAGGCGTCGCTGTGGGCGGCCATCGAGGTCATGCGCGACGGCAACCGCCTTCACGACATCGGCCGCGAGGTGCAGCAGGTGGCGGAGGGGGCGGGGTTCTCCGTGGTGCGGGAGTACGTCGGCCACGCCATCGGCACCAAGATGCACGAGGAGCCCCAGGTGCCGAACTACTGGCCGGGCACGCCTGGTCCCAAGCTCAAGGCCGGCATGGTCTTCGCCGTCGAGCCGATGGTGAACGCCGGCACCGCCGCCACCCGAGTGCTCGACGACGGCTGGAGCGTGGTCACCGCCGACGGCAAGCTGTCCGCCCACTTCGAACACACCATCGTCATCACCGACAATGGCCCCGAGGTCTACACCCTCCCCTGACCCAGTCGACGGTCCTCCCACGGGAGGATTGGCGCGACCCTCCCGTGGGCCGGTGACAGACGGGCGCGCCATGCCGCACCATGGTTCGATGAGCATCCGTTCGAGATTGAAGACCGACGTCGACGACTTTGTCGCCGGGCTGAATGGCGATGTCGTCGCCGGCCTCAACGGCGCGGGAGTAGTGACGAAACGGCAGGGCTCCCCGTTGACGCTCAACGATCGGACGACATCGTCGCTCGACCGGCTGGCCTCGCTCGTGTCCAACCTCAGCCGTCCGATCGTGTTCGGGTTCGTTCTCGCTCGGCCGGGCGTCCCCTTCCTGCCGTGGGGGGATCTGCGGGCGATTGCCATCACGGTTGCGGTGGCGGCGGTCGCATTCTCCGGACGACTGGACAAGGAGCGTCGCTGGCTGCAGCTGGCTGCAGCTCTCGCCACGGTGGCCGGCATCGAGGTGATCACCCGATCGGCGTTGGCGCCCACCTCGATATTGGCCGTCGGAAGCCTCCTCATCGCCCTCATGGCACTGTTGCGGGCCTACCCGGCGCTCTACGCAACCCTGCCCCTAGGGGTCGTAGTCGGCGGAGGGATGGCGGCGTTCGGCAACACCACCAGGTCCGGCGAACTCCTGCTCAGCGGTCTGCCGTGGACGGCCCAAGGGGCCGGTCACGAACTGCTGCTGTGCACCGCGATGCTCGGGCTGGGAGGGCTCCTCCACTTCGGAAACAGCCAGATGACCCGACAGGAGGAACGTGCGCTCGCGGCCGAGGCTTCACGCGACCGGGCCGTCTCCGACGAGCGGGCCCGCATCGCGAGGGAGCTGCACGACGTCGTTTCGCACCATGTGACGGCGATGACGCTGCAGGCCGAGGCCGCAATCGCAACGGGCGATAGCGCGGCCCTGCCGGCGGTCAGTGCGAGCGGTCGCGAGGCGCTGGCCGAGTTGCGGCGCATGCTGGGAGTCCTGCGTCACCCGACGAACGGTCGACTCTCGGACGACCAGAGATCCGTCGCGCTGACTCCTCAGCCGGACCTGTCCCGGCTGGAGCAACTGGCCGCTCGCGCCTCGACGTCGCTCAATGTGGACATCGTGCGCACCGGTGACGTCGTCCCCCTCGCGTCGGGTGTCGAGCTCTGTGCCTACCGAATCGTGCAAGAGGCGGTGACGAATGTTGGCAAGCACGGCGACGCGACGCACGCCACGGTGACGCTTGCCTACGAGCCAGCGATGCTGACGGTGACGGTCCGTGACGACGGGCGCCCGCTACCGTCGCTCCGCCTCGACGGCCCGGGGCACGGGCTCGTCGGCATGCAGGAGCGGGTGGCGCTGCTCGAAGGTGAGCTCGAGACTGGCCCGGCCGATGGAGGTGGGTTCCGGGTCGTCGCCCGGCTGCCCCTGGAAGGATGACGGCCTTGGGGGATGCGGGCGGCCGTCATCGGACATACACGTTCTTCTTCACCGACATCGAGTCGTCGACGCAGCTGCTCGAAGCGGATGGTGAGGCGTACGCGCGTGCCCTCGGGGACCATCGGCGAATCCTTCGCCGAAGCTGCGCCGACAATGGCGGTGACGAAGCGGGGACTGCGGGCGACGCCTACTTCGCAGTGTTCCCGCAGGCAGACGATGCCGTACGGGCGGCTTTCGTCGCACAAGTGGCGCTCCGCGCCCACCCGTGGCCGGACGGCTGTGAGCTTCGCGTACGCATGGGCCTGCACACCGGCGAAGCCGATCAGGATGGCGGCGAATACGTCGGTATTGCCGTGCATACGGCGGCCCGTGTGTGCTCCGCCGCCCACGGCGGGCAGATCCTGGTGAGCGATCGCACGGCCTCGACCGCGCCAGGGCCGTATCGGGATCTGGGCGACCACCTTCTGCGGGGCGTCAGCGGCACGACCCGGCTCCATCAGCTCCTTCACCCGCAGTTGCCACAGGAGTTCCCCCCTGTTCGTGCCGATCACATCGATCGCAGCGCTCCAGGCTCGTCCGTCCGGGTGTTGCTCGTCGATGATCAAGAACTCGTTCGGACAGGGTTCCGGATGATCCTGGGCGCCGCGAACGGACTCACGGTCGTAGGGGAGGCGGCCGACGGGCTGGCAGCTCTCGATGCGGCCGAACGTCTGCGGCCCGACGTCGTGCTCATGGACATCCGGATGCCGGAGATGAACGGCATCGACGCGACCCGGCACCTCGTGGCGCTGCCCGATCCGCCGAAGGTCGTGATCCTCACCACCTTCGACCTCGACGAGTTCGTCTACGACGCTCTCCGCGCTGGCGCAAGCGGGTTCCTACTCAAGGACGCTCCACCTGCGGAACTCGTACGTGCCATCCAGGTGGTGGCCAAAGGCGACTCGTTGCTTGCGCCGTCGGTGACGCGGCGTCTCATCGAGGAGTTCGCAGCCCGCCCTGTCGACTCCGGTGTAGAGCCACCGACGATGAGCGACCTGACCACGCGAGAGGTCGAGGTACTCGTCGAGATCGCCCGTGGCAGGGTGAACGCCGAGATCGCGGCGGCCCTTTACATATCCGAGACCACGGTGAAGTCGCACGTCCGGAACCTGCTCATGAAGCTCGGGGCGCGGGACCGTGTGCAACTGGTCGTCTCCGCCTACGAGGCGGGACTGGTCCGGGCAGGTGATCGCTAGCCCAGCCAACCGCTCTTCGCGACCCCGAAGAATGTCGCACGAGGCCTGCCTCGGACCTTGCCTTTGTGGCGGTCGGCGGGCCGCGCTAAAGTCTTCGTTTGGCCCGGCGCGCCCCCACGGCGCTGCCACTCGAGCCGACCCCTGCAGTTGTAGCAGCTTCAACCTGTCCCCAGGAGGACCGTTCTGCCCAAGCCCAAGGAAGATGCGATCGTGCTCGAAGGGACGGTCGTCGAGCCCCTTCCCAATGCCATGTTCAAGGTCAAGCTCGAGAACGGCCACGAAGTCCTGGCCCACAGCTCAGGGCGCATGCGCATGAACCGGATCCGCATCCTCACCGGCGACCGGGTGCAAGTCGAAATCACCCCGTACGACCTCACCCGAGGTCGGATCACCTATCGGTACAAGTAACCGAAAGCTCGAAAGTCAGCCCGTGAAAGTTCGTCCCAGCGTCAAGCCCATGTGCGAGAAGTGCAAGGTCATCCGTCGGCACGGTCGCGTAATGGTGATCTGCACCGCCAGCGCCCGCCACAAGCAGCGTCAAGGCTAAGAGGAGTTCCGTGGCTCGTATTGCAGGCGTCGATGTCCCCCGCGAGAAGCGGTTGGAGATCTCCCTCACCTATATCTTCGGCGTCGGCCGCACGACGGCACAGACCGTATGCGAGGCCGTCGGTATCGACAAGAACACCCGCGTCCGCGACCTCACCGACGAAGAGGTGACGCGCCTGCGGAACTGGATCGACGCCAACATCAAGGTCGAAGGTGACCTGCGGCGTGACATCCAACAAGACATCCGCCGCAAGATGGAGATCGGCTCGTATCAGGGAATCCGTCACCGTCGTGGCCTACCGGTGCGCGGCCAGCGCACCCACACCAACGCCCGCACTCGTAAGGGCCCGAAGAAGACCGTCGCCGGCAAGAAGAAGGTTCGCAAGTAATGGCAAAACCCAAGCCGGGCGGTCGTCGTCCGCGTCGCCGCGAGAAGAAGAACGTCCCGTACGGCGTCGCCCACATCAAGTCGTCGTTCAACAACACGATCGTGTGCATCACCGATCTCCAGGGCAACGTCATCGCCTGGGCGTCGGCGGGCAACGTCGGCTTCAAGGGCTCCCGCAAGTCCACCCCCTTCGCCGCCCAGTTGGCGGCCGAGAAGGCGGCTCGCGCCGCCATGGAACAGGGTGTCCGCAAGGTCGACGTGCTCGTGAAGGGCCCGGGTTCGGGCCGCGAGACGGCGATCCGCTCGCTCACCCAAGCCGGCATCGAAGTCGCCGGCATCAAGGACGTCACCCCCATCCCGCACAACGGCTGCCGCCCCAAGAAGCGGCGCCGGGTCTGAGTAGGTAGAAGAACATGGCTCGTTACACCGGTCCCGTCTGCCGCCTCTGTCGGCGCGAGAAAATGAAGCTCTTCCTCAAGGGCCCCAAGTGCGACTCGATGAAGTGCCCGATCGAGCGTCGCCCCTATCCCCCCGGCGAGCACGGCCGCGACCGTCCCCGTGAGTCGGAGTACCAGATCCAGCTGCGCGAGAAGCAGAAGGCGCGCCGCATCTACGGTCTGCTCGAGAAGCAGTTCCGCAACCTCTACGAGGAGGCGAACCGCAACTCCGGCATCACCGGCGAGAACCTTCTCCGCATGCTCGAGCAACGCCTCGACAACGTCGCCTATCGCGCCGGATGGGGCACGAGCCGCAGCCAGGCCCGCCAGCTCGTCCGCCACGGTCACGTCACCGTGAACGGCAAGCGGGTCACCTACCCCAGCTATCGCCTCCGCAAGGGTGACATCGTCGCCCTCAAGGAGAAGTCGCGAAGCCTCATCGTGGTCCGCCACAACATCGACACCATCGACCGGCTCGTGCCGCCGTGGCTCGAGAGTGGCGACGAGAAGTTCTCGGTCACGGTGCGCGACCTCCCGCTGCGCGAGCACATCGACGTGCCCGTCCGCGAGCAGCTCATCGTCGAGCTGTACTCGAAGTAATCGTCACTTCTCCAGGAGCTGATCCCCCCATGCTGATTATCCAGCGCCCCACCGTCGAGCCGGTTGGCGACGAAGAGGCCAACCGCCAGCGTTTCGCGGTAGGTCCCCTCGAGCCCGGCTTCGGCCACACCATCGGCAACTCGCTGCGCCGCACACTGCTCTCGTCGATTCCTGGTGCGGCCGTCACCCAGGTTCGTTTCGACGATGCGCTGCACGAGTTCTCCACCCTTCCGGGGGTGAAGGAAGACGTCACCGACATCATCCTCAACCTCAAGGACCTCGTCCTGCGGGTCGAGACCGACGAGCCCGTCACCCTGCGCCTCGACGCCAAGGGTCCGGCCGAGGTGACCGCCGCCGACATCCAGACGACCGCCGACGTCGAGATCCTCAACACCGACCTCATGCTGGCGTCGCTGAACGGCAAGGGTCGCCTCACCGTCGACATCACCGTCGAGCGTGGCCGCGGCTATGTCTCGGCCGATCGCAACAAGAAATCGTCGACGATCGGCGTCGTGCCGGTCGACTCGATCTTCTCGCCCGTGCGGCGCGTTGCGTTCACCGTCGAGCCGACGCGAGTCGAGCAGTCGACCAACTACGACCGCCTCGTCCTCGACATCGAAACCGACGGCTCGATCTCGCCTCGTGAGGCCTTGGCGTCGGCCGGCGACACCCTCCGGTCACTCGTGGGCCTCATCGCCGACATGTCGGATGCCCCGCAGGGCCTCGAGCTCGGCGAGGTCAGCGGCGTGTCGTCCGGCTCGCCCGACCTCGACTTGCCGATCGAGGACCTCGACCTGTCCGAGCGTCCCCGCAACTGCCTCAAGCGCGCCCAGGTGAATACCGTCGGCGAGCTCTGCGAGCGCACCGAGGACGATCTTCTCGCCATCACCAACTTCGGTCAGAAGTCGTTGGACGAGGTCATCGTGAAGCTCGATGAGCGCGGTCTGAGCCTGCGCCGCAAGGGGGAGTAGTCGTCATGTCCGGTATCCCCGGTACCCCCCGCAAGGGCCGTCGCTTCGGCGGCAACGCTGCCCACCAGAAGGCGATGTTCGGCAACCTGGTGGCGTCGCTCATCGCCGCCGAGGCCATCGTCACCACCGAGGCCAAGGCCAAGGCGCTCCGCCCCGTGATCGAGAAGGTCATCACCAAGGCGAAAAAGGGCGGCCTTTACCGCCAGCGCGACGTCGTGGCCTTCATCCGTGACAAGGACATGGCCCACAAGCTGTTCGAGGAGATCGGCCCCCGGTATGCCAACCGCCAGGGCGGCTACACCCGGATCCTCAAGCTCGGCCCGCGTCACGGTGACAACGCGCCGATGGCTCGCATCGAACTGCTGTAGTCCGACGCCCCGCCCGTCTGGCGGGGCGGGCTACGGTCGGCGTCCGTCATGACGCTGTTCGATGAAGTTCCGCCCGTCGACGACGCTCCGACTCGATCCCGGGTCAGAATGACGATCGCCTACGAAGGTACGGGCTTCAGCGGATTCTCACTGCAGCCGGAGGGCCGCAAGACGGTGGCCGGGGTTCTGGCCGAAGCCGTGGGTAAGGTCCTGAAGCACCCCGTTCGCTTCGTGGTCGCTGGCCGCACCGATGCCGGCGTGCATGCCTGGGGCAACGTCGTGCACTTCGACTCGCCCTCTGAGGCCGACGTCATCTCCGCCGATTTCGCCCGCCTGCAGCGGGCAGTGAACAAGATGCTCCGACCCCGCATCGTCGTGCGTGACGTGGCTCTTGCGGCCGACGGCTTCAGTGCCCGCTACTCGGCCGTCGCCCGTCGCTACCGCTACACCGTTCTCAACCGGCCCCTGCCTGACCCGTTCCTCCACGCCACGACCTGGCACGTCGACGACCCGCTCGACCTCCGGGCCATGCGACTGGGGTGCGACCCCCTGCTCGGCGAGCACGACTTCTCGTCGTTCTGCCGCAAGCCACTGGGATCGGGCTCGAACATCCGCCGAGTCACCGACGCTCGTTGGATCGATCTCGGCGACGGCGTGTTTCGCTTCGACATCGAGGCCTCGTCCTTTTGCCAACAGATGGTCCGCTCGATCGTGGGCACGCTCGTCGACGTCGGCCTCGGCCGCAAGCGTGCCGGCGACCTGTCGTGGACCCTTCGTTCGAAAGATCGGACGGCCGCCGGCCCCCCGGCGCCACCGCACGGTCTGTGTCTCTGGGAGGTGGTCTATCCATGACCGATCCGTTCGCTGACGACGTGCCCTTGATGCCGGCGGCGCCCGCGCCGGCGATTGCTCCCCCTCCACTGTCGCCACTGCGATGGTCAGCCGTGGTTCTGGCCGCCGTCGGGGCGTTGTTGTTGCTGGGCGGCGTGCTCTTCGCCCTGGCCAGCGCTGACGCCCAACGACTGGGCGATACCGATCGCTTTCGTCTGCTCGGTCAGGCGGCCAACCCGTTCATCGCCTTCCTTGGACTCGCGGCCATCGCCTTGGTGCAGTCCCGCGCGCCCTCCGCGTCATCTCAAGTCGCACCCCGGGCGGCGATTGGAGTGGCGACGGCGGTCAGCGTCGCCGTGGTTCTGCTGGCCGTGAACGGCATCCTCACCGACCTCACGGGATCCGCCGCCGGCCTGTTCAGGCTCAGTGCCATCATCAGCCGGCTCGGGACGGTGGCGATG
>JBKJLN010000506.1:0-19411 GCA_046596935.1 Acidimicrobiales bacterium | reverse complement strand
CCCTTGCATTTGGGCACCTTGTAGAAGCCTGGATCGGTGATCGACGTGTTGCCCGCGATCAGCTTGCGTTGCAGCGCCGCGACCGCGGTCACGAGCTTGAAGGTCGAGCCCGGCGCGTACTGGCCCTGGAGGGCCCGGTTGGTGAGTGGATAGAAGCTGGTCGGTTTGTTGAAGGCGTCAAAGACTTCGGACTTGATCCCATTGGTGAAGTCACCCGGGTTGTAGGTCGGATACGACGCCATGGCCACGATCGACCCATCGCGGGGGTCGGTCACGACGACGCTCCCCGCCGGCGCTTCGAAGTGCTTGCCGTCGCCGTTGCGGTCGACGGCGGTGCGGGCGGTTTCGAGGCCCTGCAGCAGCGACTCTTCGGCCAGGCGCTGGACGTTGACATCGATGGTCAGGGTCACGTCCTGGCCGGGCTTCGGTGGTACGACCGCAAGGGGCTCGCCCTTGACGACCAGACCCGAGGAGTTGACCTGCAGCTTGGTCACGCCGGGCTCGCCCCGGAGCACCGATTCGTAGACG
This sequence comes from Acidimicrobiales bacterium, assembly GCA_046596935.1. Taxonomy (GTDB): domain Bacteria; phylum Actinomycetota; class Acidimicrobiia; order Acidimicrobiales; family CADCTF01; genus DATLED01. The sequence continues at coordinate 18,883 of JBKJLN010000506.1, read as the reverse complement.
AGCTCGGCACCGTTCTTGCCCACGTTGTCGCCGAGGCGATAGCCGTTGACCTTGCGCTCGGCGAGTTCCCGGTCGTTGATCTCACCCACGTAACCGAGCACGTGGGCGGCCAAGGTCGGGGGTTGGCTCGGGTACGTCCGCTCCGAGACGATGGTGGCCTCCACCGAGGGGAAGTCGTCCTGGTGCTCCTTGACGTAGATGTAGAGCTCCTCCGGCACGGCGTCACCCTCGGCCACGGGAATCGGCTTGTACTGGCTGTACCGCACATCGCCGATGCGCTTGTCGAGTTCTTCCCGGCTGATGTTCAGCAGCGCCGACAACCGCCCTTTGACTTCGTCGGCATTTTTGAGTTTCAAGAGTTCGTTGCGGTTGACGGTGATGGCCTGCGTGCGGCGGTTGTCGACGAGGACGATCCCATTGCGGTCGAGAATGCGGCCGCGGGGCGCGTCCTCGTAAACCAGACGGATCTCGTTGGTCGCGGCTGCGGTGACGAACGACTTGGTGTCGAGCACCTGGAGATACCAGAGGCGGGCGAACAACGCCGAGAACAACGACACCACGACGATGCCGACGACGGCGAGGCGCAGGCGGGGGCTCTCGCTCACGAGGTGGCGTAACTGCGGTCGGCGAGCGTCGAACGAAACGCCCAACCGACAAGTCGCATCGCTGCCGGAGCGAGAGCGCCGTTCAGAACCCCGACCAACCCTGCGATCACGCCGAGGCGGGGGCCGACGAACTCACCCTGTCCGACCATGGCGCCGAGCACGGCGTAGAGGACGACGCCCGCGGCGCTGGCGCCAATGGCGGTGAGGACAGGGATCCACCAGGCCGCCCGAAGGATGCCGGCCTGCAACGAGCCCACGGCGAATCCGACGAGGCAATAGGCCAGCGCCGACAATCCGAGCGGCGTCTGCAGGAAGAGATCCGCCAGCAATCCGGCGCTGAATCCGACGATGGCGCCCCGTTCGGGCCCAGCAATGAGGCCGGCGACAACGGCGATCAACAGCAGCGCGTCGGGGCGCACGTTGTCGACCCGGATGCGGCTCAACAGCGTCAGGTGCAGGATGAGCGCGAGGATCAGGACGAGCGTGATCCGGAGGCGCAGGGAACTCATGCGAGGGGTCGTTGCCGGCTCAACGGGGACTCCACTGCAGGACGGTGAGGAAGGTCAGACGTCCGAGATCGGCGACCGGCGCAACGGCGACGTCTTGTTGCAACGCATTCGGTGGCTGGGCGGCCACGATGACCTTCCCGACCGGGATGTTCGGCGGGTACTGGCTCTGCTGGAGGCCGCTCGTGACCAGGATCTCCCCGGTCTCGACAATCGTCGCCGGGTCGATGAGATCGACCCCGAGCGAGCGCAGCGAGCCGGTGCCATTGGCCACGCCCACGTCCCCGCTGGTTGCAAGGCGAACGCCGACGCTGAACTTCTTGTCGGTCACGAGTTGGACGACCGAACGGGTTCGGGACACTTCCGTGATCCGTCCGACCAGGCCGGCGCCGGTGACGACGGGCATGCCGACGGCCACCCCAGCACGGGTCCCCTTGTCGATCTCGACCGTGAACGCGAAGTTGCTCGGACTCGTCGACACGACCCGGGCGTCGACCCGTGGGATGTCTTCGGCCGTCGGGAGTTTGAGTTGATCCAGCAGGGCTCGGCGTTCGCGATCGGCATCGCTGGCCTGATAGAGCCCGCCCCTCACATCGGCGATCTCTTTGCGAAGGCGGTCGTTCTCGGCCTCGAGGTCTCCGTAATGAACGACCCCGCCGACGACATTTCCCACGGGCTCGAACAGCCGATCGCTCGCCTGTTGCACCGGTGCGAACGCGTCGCGCACCGCGTCCTTGACCGTGCCCACCGCGCCGGCACCAGCGCCCCGGTAGTCGAGGGTGAGAAGGGTGACGGAGGTCAGGACGAGCAACAGCAGCGTGAAGCGGGAACGGGCAGGGCGCCGGTAGACAGCCAAGAGGCGTTAGCGACGGTGCGCCGGCGGCCGCCAACGCGCCGTCGGGAGCGCCAGCGAGCAGGCGCCGTGAGCGCAGCCAGCCTCATCGGCGAAGCGAACCATGTTAGGAGTAGTTCGGCGGGAGCAGGACGTCCTTCAGGGCGTCGAACTCCTCGAGGAACTGGCCGCCGCCGATGGCCACGCTCAAGAGCGGGTTGTCGGCGACCACGATGGGCATCCCGGTCTCGCTGCTGAGCCGAGAGTCGAGGCCGGTCAAGAGGGCGCCCCCGCCGGTGAGGACGATGCCCTGTTTCATGATGTCGGCCGCGAGCTCGGGCGGCGTCTTGTCCAACGTGACTTTCACGGCGTCGACGATGGCTGCCAATGGTTCTTCGATGGCTTCGCGGATCTCATCCGTGGTGACGATGATCGTCTTCGGGAGACCGGTGATCAGGTCGCGACCGCGGATCTCGGCGTGGATCTCTTCCTCCAGCGGGCAGGCCGACCCGAGGACGATCTTGATCTCCTCCGCCGTCCGCTCGCCGAGGGCGAGGCTGTATTCCTTCTTGATGTACTGGATGATGGCGTCGTCGAGCTCGTCGCCGCCGATCCGGATCGACTGGCTGGTGACGATGCCACCGAGGGAGATGACCGCCACCTCGGTGGTGCCGCCGCCGATGTCGACGATCATGTTGCCGGTGGGTTCGCTGACCGGCAGGCCGGCGCCGATGGCGCCCGCCATCGGCTCCTCGATGATGTGGGCGGGCTTGCGGGCGCCGGCGTATTCCGCCGCCTCCTGCACCGCCCGCTTCTCGACACCGGTGATGCCGCTCGGGACGCAGATGACCATCCGGGGCTTGGCGAACCGGCGGGGGTGCACCTTCTGGATGAAGTAGCGGAGCATCTTCTCGCAGATCTCGAAATCGGCGATGACTCCGTCCTTCAACGGGCGGATGGCCTGGATGTGGCTCGGCGTCCGGCCGATCATCCGCTTTGCTTCCATGCCGACGGCCAGCGGTCGCATGTCCTTGGTGTTCACGGCCACCACCGACGGCTCGTTGAGGACGATGCCGCGACCCCGCACGTAGACGAGGGTGTTGGCCGTCCCCAGGTCGATGGCCATGTCGCGGCCCATGAGGGAAGAGAAGAAATTGTCGGACACGATGCGCGAAGCCTCCCTCGCCGGTGGGCGGAGGTCGATCCACAGGGTACGAGAGCCCGCCGAGAACCGCCAGCCGAACCCTTCCCGGGTCCGACTTCCGCTTTCCGTCACGAGTGGTGGCCAGAGCACGCGCTCGAGACGGGAACCGTTCTTGTCGCACCCGGATGGGAGGTTCGAGCCATGCCTTACGTTCCCTACGATCGGGTCGCCAGCCGTCAACTCGGCCTCGTCACCGGCCCTCAGCTCCGAGAGCTTGGCTGGACGCGTGAGCAGGTGCGCCACGCCGTGCGTCGCAACCAGCTCGATCCGCTCCGACGGTCGGTCTTCCGCACCGCCGGCACGCCCCGCAGCCGCCAACAGGCATGGCTTGCAGCGGCCTTGGCCTCCCCCGGCTCAGTGCTGTCGCACTCGACCGCAGGACGAGTGTGGGGATTCACACTTCTCCCTGCGCCAGCCGGAATCGATCTGCTTCGCATCGGCAGTCGGCCACAGTTGGAGGGCGTTCGGGGGCACGAGACCAACGTCCTCCCGACCGGACATCGAGCCGTCGTCAACCACCTCCCGGTCACCTCCGCCGCCCGCACCCTCATCGACAGCTGCGGTCGGATCTCACCGAAACAGCTGCGGTCGTCGGTGAACGACGGCTCACGGAGAAGGATCTTGAGCCTCCCGGGGTTGGCGCGAACCGTCGACGAGGTGCCGATCTCAGGTCGGCGGGCGATCGTCCCGATGGTCGAGCTGCTGACAGAACGGATCCACGGCTACGACCCGGGTGACAGCGATCCCGAGGCCGATTTGGTCGACGAGCTGACGGCAGCGGGTTTTCCTAGACCTGCGCAGCAGATTCGCGTCGAACACGAGGGACGGAAGATGTTCGTCGACGTGGGATGGCCCGAACTTCGAACGGGCTTCGAGTACGACTCGTTGGAATTCCACGTCGAACGATTCCACGAAGACCGTGATCGACTCCGGGCCCTCAAGCGGGCAGGGTGGGACATCTGGCCTCTCACCAAGACGACGACACGCAACGAGGTTCTCGCCATCGCCTCCCTGGCTTTCCGTCACGAACGTGCGGCATAGCCCCCATTCGTGACGGAAAGCGGGCCGTGCGACCAGAAGAGCGGGCTTTGGTCAGAGGTTGGGGAAGAAGAGGCCGATCTCGCGCTGGGCGGATTCGGGGCCGTCTGAGCCGTGGACGAGATTCTCGGTCATGAGGATGCCGAAATCGCCTCGGATGGTGCCGGGGGCGGCGTCCTTGGGGTTGGTAGCGCCCATGAGGGTGCGTCCGACCTTCCAGGTGTCGCCGGGGCCCTCGAAGACGCAGAGCATTGCCGGGCCGCGGGTGATGAAGTCGACGAGCTCACCGAAGAAGGGCTTGTCCTTGTGCTCCTCGTAGTGCTTGCCGGCCGTCTCACGGTCGATGGTTCGGAGCTCGGCGGCGACCAGCTTGAGGCCCTTGCGCTCGAATCGGGCGATGATCTCGCCCGAGAGGCCACGCTCCACGGCGTCGGGCTTGCAGGCGATGAAAGTGCGGTCCATAGGACGAGGGACCGTAGTGGTTCCGGGCCCGTCCGCCCCACTCAGCCGACGCCCCGGCGCAGCGCCGCTCGTGCCTCGCCGACGACGTGCAGGGAGCCGGTGATCAGCACCCCGTCCTCGGAGGCACACCCGGCCAATGCTCGGGCCACGGCGTCGGCCACGCCCCCGCTCACCTCGGCTGCCAATCCGAGCCGTTCCGCAGCAGCGGCAACATCTGCCGCCGGAACGGCCCGCGGCGACGAGGCCTCACAGGCGACCACCCGCACGACGTCGGGCAGGGCGAGGGCCCGCAGGAATGCCTCGGGATCGTGGGGAGTAAGTGCGCCGATGACCAGCGTCCAGTGCTGGGGATCGTCGAACTCGTCCTCGATGGCGGCCGCCAGCACGATCGCTCCGGCCTCGTTGTGGGCGCCGTCGAGGAGACAGAGCGGTCGGCGGTGCATCACCTCGAGACGACCGGGCGAGCGCACGGTGTCGAAGGCCTCGAGGATCAGTTCCTGGTCGAGGGGGTTTCCGAGGAAGGCCTCGCACGCCGCCAGGGCGATCGCCGCGTTCTCGCCCTGGTAGGTGCCGTGGAGTCGAAGGAAGAGCTCGTCGTACATCGACGTCGGCGTGCGCAAGGTCAACAAGCGACCGCCGACAGCCAACTCGTTCTCGACCACCGTGAAGTCCTCCCCCCGCCGCCACACCTCGTCCGCCGGGGTCTCGGCGAAAAAGGGAGCCAGATCCTCACTCGTCTCGCCGAGCACGAAGATGCTCCCCGGCTTGACGATGCCCACCTTCTCCCGAGCGATGTTCTCGATGCTCCCGGCGTAGTCGAGGTGATCGGCGCCGACGTTGGTGAGCACAGCGACCTGACCGTCGGCGACGTTGGTGGCGTCCCAACGTCCGAGCATGCCCACCTCGACGACGGCGGCGTGCACCGCAACATCGGCGAACCAGCGATAGGCCGCGGCTGTGAGCGCTTCGAAATACGTCGGGGGCGCCGACATCAGCTCGGACACGCCGGCTATCGCAGTGATGGCGTCAGCAAACTCGTCCTCCGGGATGGGCTCCCCGTTGCGGCTGATCCGCTCGGTGATCGACTCGAGGTGGGGGCTGGTGTAGGTCCCCACCGTCAAGCCGGCGACCTCGAGCAGACGAGTGAGGATACGGGCGGTCGATGTCTTGCCGTTGGTGCCGGTGATGTGGACCACCGGGTACGCCGTCTGCGGTTCCGCCAGCAGCCCGACGAGCTCGCGCATGCGATCGATGGAAGGCGGTGCCAGCCGGGAGGGTGACCGCAACGCCTCCAGGTTGATGCGACCATCGAGCCACTCGAGAGCCTCGGAGTAGTTCACGTCAGTCCCCCAAAATCGGCAGAGCGAGGGCCCGAAGTCGGTCGGCTGCGCCCTGTGGCACACCGCCGGCAAGGGCGGATGCCAGCAGTCCGGCAGCCTGAGCTGGAGATCCATCGTCGAGGGCCGACACGCCGGCCGATGCGGCGTCGGCAGCCTCGACCGGATCGATGTCGTCGGCCGCCGGACGATCGAGGGCGGCCACGGCGGCGGCGGCGACCTCGAGATCGTCGGTACCGGCCACGAGCGCCATCCGCAACACCCTCCGGTCGCATCCCGTGCCGAAGGCGGCGCCGTCGATCGTCACGGACGCTTCGGGCCACGGATGGACGACGACGGCGGCGAACGGCGGGGCCCCGGCGAGGCGAAGGCCGAGCCCGACCGAGGAGAGCACCCAACCAACGAGGTCGCGGGCCGACACCACAGCCAGCGTCTCCTCCGGCAAACACATGTCGTCGCCCCGACCCGGCCAGCCGCCGAGCGAGACCGCCCACATCGCGGCTACGAAGCGGGCATCGAGCACCGACCCTTCGGCGACCAGGGTGCCCATACACCGGCCGCACGACGACGAGAACTCTGCGTCGACCGTCACCTTGCCGCAGTCGAGGCAGGTGGCGACGGGAAGCGGAACCCCACCGGGCATCGACGCCGAGAGGCACCAGTCGCCCCGGCTGCCGGTACCGACGACAAACGCCTCTCGGGCATCGGCGGGCGTGAACGCAACGAGCCCATCGCGGACAGCGTCAGCGGCCGCGACCGTGAGAACCGCGGCACGGAGAAACCAATGCCGGCCGAGCTGGGGGACGAGCACCGTGCCACAACTCGCGCACCGCAGGACCTGCGAGGCGACCGCCTCGGTCGAGATGGCGGCCCCGTCAGCCGCGAGGAGATCGTGGGCAGCAGCCCGGGCCGCATACCGGCCGAGGCCGTTCAGCGGTCCTTCGGCGCACACCGTCCCTTCGGCGTCGAGCACCATCACCGGGCGGAGTCCTGCAGAGAGAGCGAACGCGTGGTCGGTAGCGTCGTGGGCTGGGACGACGGCCGATGCCGCTGCATGCGCGTCGCTGACGAGTACCGGGACGTCACGGTCGGCGATCGGCACCCGAACCGTGCTGCCGATCCCGGCGGTGCCCTCCGGAACGGCGATTGCAACCACGCCCGGGAGGAGTTCGGGCGCGCCGATTCGAACTTCGATGATGTCGCCGCTCGCCGTCGCGAGTTGCGCAGTGACGATCTCTTCTTCGAGCTCGAGGCGCTCGGCGTCGATGTCATCGACAGTCGTCCGGCAGCGTGGACAGGTCGACACGACCCGCTCGGTTTCCTCGACGCTGCCCTCCTCGAAGAGCTTGACGAAGGCGGTTCGAGCGGCCACGGCCGCGGTCGGAGATCCGGTCACCGCCGCTCCCACATCGGCAGTCACCGTCAAACGGGAAAACGCCTCGGCAGCCATGACGCGGCGCTGCTCATCGAACTCGGCGAGGCGACGCAACACCTCCTCGGGGTCGAGCGTCGCCAGATTGTGGCCTTCCTTGGCCAGATCCCGTTCAAAGGCGTATTGGGTCGAAAGGTCACCGGCCAGGGTGGGCACGAGGAGCTCTGCGCCTCGTCCGAGAGCCCAGGCCCGCCGGACGAGGGCATCGGCGGCGACGACCATCGCGATCTCGTTGAACCCAAGGCCCCGAGCGAGGGACAGCGGCGCGGTGACGATGCAACGGGCGTCGGGCACGGCCGACCCAACCTAGCGGGGTCGGGTCGAGTGTCCTCCGGCTATGCGGCTCGGCGGGCCGCCTCGGCCTGGGCCCGGTCGCGTGCGGCCTTGGCCGCCTGTTCCACCTTCGGCCGCGCCGCCTTGGCCGCCTGCTCGACCCTGGGGCGAGCTGCCTCTGCCGCCTCGAGAGCTCGGTCGCGGGTGGCTTTGGCTGCATGTTCGACGTGGGGGCGGGCTGCCTCCGCCGCCTCGAGCGCGCGATCGCGGGTCGCCTTGGCGACTTGCTCGACTCGGGGAAGGGCCACCTCGACGGCATGCTCGACGTGGGGGCGGGCCGTGAGATAGGCGTGTTCGACGCGCGGGATCGTTGCCTCGGCCGCTGAGCTCATGGCCTCGAAGGCGTGCTCGAGAGCCGGCCTGGCGGCGCGAGCCGCCTCGACCAGACCAGTCGCCGACAGACCGGAAGAGAAGCGGGCCGCCCGTGCCTTTGCCTTTCGCTTCTTTGCGCGTCGGTCGAGGACAAGTCCGACGACGGCTCCGACGGCGGCGGCTTCGCCGGCGCCCTTGAGGGCCTTCTTCGCGATCACCTCGGTCGTTTCGTCCTTGCGGAAGGCCTGGACGGCTCCCGCAGCGGCGCCGGCAGTCCCGGCCACGAACGCGACTTTTACGAGCTTCTTCATACAGAACTCCTCAGGAACGACGCCATGCGGGCGAGCCTACCCACGGCCCCTCTTTTGCCAACCGGCTCGCCGTACGATCACCGGTCATGAGCGACCAGGCTGCATTCGCCGACCTCGTCGTCGGGTTCTTCGAGGAGCAGTCGTGGCCGGTGGTCGAGATCGAGCCGGGCGAGCTCTTCGAAACCGCCTTCGAGGGGGAACACGGCGTCTGGCCATGCCGGATCCACTCCTACGAGGTCGACCGCAGGTTGGTCTTCGTGTCGGCCTTCGCCGGAATCGTCCCCGAAGACGATCGACCGGCGATGGGCGAATTCTGCAACCGCGCAAACTTCGGGCTGGCCATCGGCAACTTCGAGCTCGACCATGACGGCGGCGAAGTGCGATTTCGGACGAGCCTCGACGCCGCTGAGTCGGCCGCCGACGTCGAACTGGTGCGCAACGTCGTCGTCGCCAACGTCATCACCTTCGATCAGTACCTGCCCGGCATCGAGGCCGTTCTCGCCGGCGTCGATCCCGCCGACGCCATCGACGATGTCGAGGAAGCTTCCGAGCCCGACTGACTCTTGAGCGCCGGCGCCAGGAGCGCCGGCGACCAGTGTTACGACGCCGCGCGCCTCGGGCGATCGGTCTTGGCCGGGGTCTCCGTACGGGGCACAAGTGTGGGGTTCACCCGTTCGAGGACAACTGATCGATCGATCAGGCACTTGCCGATGTCGGTGCGGCTCGGCAGGTCGTACATCACCTCGAGCAACACCTCCTCGAGGATGGCCCGCAGACCGCGAGCGCCGGTGCCGCGGAGCAACGCTTGATCGGCCACCGCATGCAGGGCGTCGTCGCTGAACTCGAGGTCGATGTTGTCGAGGGCGAACGTCCGCTTGTACTGCTTGACCAAGGCGTTCTTCGGCTCGACGAGGATCTGGATCAGCGCCTCGTGGTCGAGATTCTGCACGGCACCGATCACCGGGAGGCGACCGACGAACTCGGGGATGAGGCCGAACTTCAGCAGATCTTCGGGTGCGACCTCGACGAACACCTCGGCGATGTCCTTGGCTTCCTTCTGCCCCTCGGTGCGGAACCCGATCGACTTCTTCCCGACCCGACCTTCGATGATCTTGTCGAGTCCGGCGAAAGCGCCACCACAGATGAACAGGATGTTCGTGGTGTCGATCTGGATGAATTCCTGATGCGGGTGCTTCCGGCCACCCTGCGGCGGGACCGACGCCGTCGTTCCCTCGAGGATCTTCAACAACGCCTGTTGCACGCCCTCACCGGACACATCGCGAGTGATCGACGGGTTCTCGCTCTTGCGGGCGATCTTGTCGATCTCGTCGATGTAGATGATTCCGGTCTCGGCCTTCTTGACGTCGTAGTCGGCGGCCTGGATCAGCTTGAGGAGGATGTTCTCGACATCCTCACCCACGTATCCGGCTTCGGTGAGCGCGGTCGCATCCGCAATGGCGAAGGGCACGTTGAGCATGCGGGCCAGGGTCTGAGCCAGCAGCGTCTTGCCACAACCGGTCGGGCCGAGCAGGAGGATGTTCGACTTCGACAGCTCGATGTCGTGCTCGTTGGCTCCTGCCTGCACCCGCTTGTAGTGGTTGTAGACCGCGACCGACAGGATCTTCTTGGCGCGGTCCTGACCGATGACGTAGTCGTTGAGGAACGAGTAGATCTCGCGCGGCTTGGGGAGCTCGTCGAAACGGACCTCGGAATCGCCCGAGAGCTCCTCCTCGATGATGTCGTTGCACAGGTCGATGCACTCGTCGCAGATGTAGACACCCGGCCCGGCGATGAGCTTCTTCACCTGCTTCTGCGACTTGCCGCAGAAGCTGCACTTCACGAGGTCGCCCCCGTCCCCGAACTTGGCCATCAGATCCGCCCCCCGAGTCGCACGTCAGGCCACGCCCACGCCGGCGGCTTGCGGCACCGCTGCCAGGTCACGATTGGTGATCACCTCGTCGATGATGCCGTATTCCTTGGCCTCATCGGCGGACAGGTAGAAATCACGGTTCGTGTCCTTGGAGATGCGCTCCATTGGCTGGCCCGTGTGGTGGGCGAGGATGCGGTCGATCTCCTCGCGCATCCGGAGGATCTCCTTGGCCTGGATCTCGATGTCGCTGGCCTGGCCGGCGACACCGCCGTAGGGCTGGTGCAACATGATCCGGCTGTGCGGGAGGGCGTAACGAAGGCCCGGCGTTCCGGCTGACAGCAGCACGGCTGCGGCCGAGGCGGCTTGGCCGAGGCACACGACGCTGATGTCGTTCTTCACGTACTGCATCGTGTCGTAGATGGCGAAGAGCGCCGTGATGTCGCCACCGGGGCTGTTGATGTAGAGGTTGATCGCTCGGTCGGCGTTCTTGAACTCGAGCCAGATCAGCTGGAGGCAGATGGCTGCGGCCACCTGGTCATCGATCGGCGTCTGCAGGAACACGATGTGCTCGTCGAGGAGGCGGGTCGGCAGATCGATGCTGCGCTGCTGCAACCCCTGTCCCTCGATGCCATTGGGTAGCCAGGTCACAGCGCTTCCTCCACGTTCTCAGCATTGTCTTCGGCGCCAGCGGCGCTCTCGATCTCGTCAACCGGATCGGGCTGCAGGTCTTCCCGAGCGATTGCATTGCCCTCTTCGTCGACGATCTCGACGTGCTCCATGAGCCACTCCAGGGCCTTCGCCTTGCGGATGTCCGAGCGTACCGCCGGCATCTGATCGGCGCGCTCGAGTTGTTCACGCAACGACTCCGGCGACTGCTGCATGCGCTCGGAGAGCCCTTGGATCTCGGATTCGAGATCATCCTCGGTCACCTCGAGCTGCTCGGCCTCGGCCAGCGCCCGGAGGGCCAGATCGGCCTTCACCGAGTCGACGGCGGTGGCCCGCAAGTCGCCGACCAGCTGCTCCTGACCCTGGCCGGTGGCCTCGAGGTATTGCTGGATGGTCGCGCCCTGGGATTCGAGGCGGTGGGCGAGATCGTGCAGGCGCCGCTCCATCTCGGTATTGACGAGGGCGTCGGGAACCTCCTCCTCGACCAGTTCGGCCAGCGCCTTCACGGCTTCATCGCGCACGGCCATGTTGGCCTGCACCTTCTTCACCATGCCCATCCGGTTGCGCAGGTCGGCCTCGAGTTCGGCAACGGTCTCGAACTCCGACGCCTCGCCCGCCCACTCGTCGGTGACGTCGGGGAGCACCATCTTCTTGACGTCCTTGACGGCGAGGGAGATCGACACCGAGCTTTCCTCGCCATCGACCTCGCCGAACGGTGAATCGAACTCGACGGTGGCGCCCTTGATGGCGCCACGCAGCTGGTCGTCCGCGCCAGGCACCAGGGAATCGGTGCCCACTTCATAGAGGTAGTCGTCGGCGCTGAGGCCGGGGACCGGCTCTCCGCCGCGCACGCCACGAAGATCGAGCGTGACGTGGTCGCCGTCCTGTACCGGCCGGTCGACCTCCTTCAATTCGCCGAAGGGCTGACGCAACCGGTCGATCTGCTTCTGCAGTTCGTCGTCACTGACGACGGGCGAGGGCACGGTGACCTGGAGCCCCTGATAGCCCGTGACGACGACCTCGGGGCGTACCTCGACGACGGCGTCGAACGCCAACGGACCCTCTTCTTGACCCGACGTGACGTCGATCTCCGGAGGAGCGATGGCGTCGACTTCCGTCTGGCGGAGCGCCTCGGCGTAATAGTCGGGGAGGGCCTCGCGCATCGCCTCCTGGCGAACGCCTTCCTTGCCCATCCGGGCTTCGAGCAGACGCTTCGGCGCCTTCCCAGGGCGGAAGCCGGGGATTCGCACCTCCCGCGCGATCTTGCGCAGCGCTGCGTCGACCGCCTTCTCGAACTCGGATTCGTCGACCTCGACCGACAGCTTGACTTTGTTGCCCTCGAGGGGCTCGACCGTGGCCTTCATATGAGTGAAGGAGCTTACCGGCCGGTCTGAATTACCCGACGATGGTCGTTCACGTACCCGTCATCGACAGGAATCCGGCGAGGACAGCCGAGGCGGTGATGCCTATGGCCATCCCCCGCAGGCGCCAGGGAGCCGTCGGCGCCGGGGCGGCGGGGATCCAGGCAGCGGCCCCGACCAAGAGCAAGAGTGCACTCAGAACGACTCCCAGTGGGAGTCGGTCGAAGAAGATCCGGAACGCCAACGCGCCGGCTCCTGCAGCCGAGAGTCCGGTCCGGTGCCAGGCCAGCAACGTGCGTTCGAACGCCGCCCCGGGGTCACGCGGCGCCGGTTCCGCCATCAGTGGCTCTCGGCAATGGTGAAGGCAAAAGCGAGGACGGCGGCGACGCCGATGACCAGCCCCACCACCTTCGGGAGCCAGTGGGCAGGGAGCGGCTGCCCGGTGCGCAGTGCCCGTTGATTGGCCACCCATCGGCCGTAGCTGGTGAAGGCGATCACTCCCCCGAGGGCGATCAACGGCAGGCCGAGCAGCCTCCGTCCGCCGGGTACGTCGAAGGGGGGAAGGACCTGCGTGACCGCAACGCCTGCGCCGATCAATGCGAGGGCGGTGCGGTGCCAGGCGAGGAACGTCCGCTCGTTGGCGAAGGTGAAGCGAGGATCGGGCTCCTCCCCTTCATCGGGTTCGACGGGCCGCCCGGAACTCATCCTCGGAGGTCCACCGGATCACCCTCGGCCAGCCGCCCTGCCCCTCGAGGGTCGACGTAGATGCCGAGGTTGCCGCTGCGCTCACGAGCGAGAAAGCGAAAGATGCCGACATCGCGAGCGCAGCCCGGTTGGGGCTGCGCGGTGACGACACAGCGGGCCGACGCCTTCCGCACGAACGCCTCGATCGACCCGATGGTCAGGTCGGCTCCGACCCATCCGTCCTCAGGAAATCCATCGTCGGCGTCGACCACGGTGAGCAGCACGTTCGGACGGAAACGCCGCGGGTGCCAGTCGCCCGCTGGGTAGAGGGCCGCCGCCGATCGCAGACTGGCGTCGGTCAGAAGGTGCAACGTCGACCGGGAGTCGAAGTAGCTGCCAGGCGGGGTCTGCAACTCGATCAGCTCGTCCGGCCGATCCGGGTCGAGCGGGAGATCGAAGGTCGTTCGCTGCCCTTCGGTGGCCGACGCCAAGCGAACCGGCCGTTCGAGCCAGGCCGACAGCCGCTGGTCGATTCCCTCGTCCACGCTCGTCGCCCCTTCCATCGGCGAACCCCGGAACTCGACGACGCCATTCCGCCAGGTGGCCTCTCCTTCCAACAGCCGAGGGACGGTCTTGGCGGACAGCACTTTGCCGGTCACGACGTCGACGACCCCGAACTGGCGGTCGCCTTCGATGCCGCCCGGTCCGAGCTCGGCCGTGGCCAAGCGCTCGCCACCGAGCGACTTCACGGGATAGCGCCAGAGCTCGGCGATGGTGGCGACCGGCATGGGCGGAACGCTACGGCGAAGACTTTCACGGAGCGGCGATGGGCTCTCGCCTATCGTGACCGGCGCGGTGCCGGGGAGTGGCGCAGTGGTAGCGCTCCACGTTTGGGACGTGGCGGTCGGGGGTTCAAATCCCCTCTCCCCGACGGATAGCGTGCCAACATTCACGCGGGTGTAGCTCAATGGCCAGAGTTCCTGCCTTCCAAGCAGGCCATGCGGGTTCGATTCCCGTCACCCGCTCGCGATATCGAATGGAGCTGAGAGTCCTGACCGAACTGCCGGCACGTACGCGCACAATCCTCATCGCTGTGCTCGCACTGCTCTTTCTCGGAGGCATTGCTGCCGCCTTGACCGTCGGGAACGACGATGACGGAGGCGGCTCAGACCAAGCAGTCGGGACATCGACGTCGACGACGTCGTCGACCGACGGCGGAGCGACGTCTTCGGTGCCGACGACAGCCGTCACCGAGGTACCAACGACAGCACTCGCGGAGGCCCCAACGACCTCTGCCGTCGTCGGCACCGGTACAGGCGCATCCAGTTCGACCGGTGGTAGCGGGACGAGTGCGAGCGCCGGGAGCGGTTCGGGAGCGACGTCGTCAACGGGCGGCGGATCGTCCTCGGGGAGCGGGTCGTCCGGGTCTTCCGGTAGCGGTCTCGGCGCGAGTGGAACCGGCAGCGTCGCCAACGGCACGAGCCCGGTACCGGAGACCGGCGGCGAGTCCCTGCTCCTCCCGGGGCTCGGGCTGTTGCTGGCCGGCGCTGCCGGTCGACGGCTTCGGCGCCGGTAACCATCCTCAACTTCGAGACCAAGAACGCCGAACATGTGGTGTCGGCACCATTGCCCCCGTCGGACGGGGTGGTGAGGTCGACAGGGAAGCGTTGATCCGAGCCGACCTCACCGCCGCAAACCAGCGGACGGAGAAAATCGGTCGCCTAGTTGGCTCGGGGAGTGAGTGGCGAGACCGACCCGGCCACAGCTGGGCGTCCCGACCGGGGCGTTCTCCTTCCGGACGGGAGTACACGTGAAGCACCTCAACCGCAATATTCGTGGATCTCTAGTGCTGTTCGGAGTGGCCCTTGGAGTAATCGGCACCGCAGGAGCAGCATCGGCGCAAGAAGCGCCCCCGGCAGCCGACGGGTCGACCCACGCCAGCGTGGCCGACGACGGCGGTACCGTCGAGTCATCGTCCGCTCAGGACGATGAGGCCGAAGTCGGCCAACCGCTTCTTCTCGAGCGCCCGGCGCCCCGCCGCAACCCCAGCAGCGAGCTGGGGTCGGATCCGGCACCGAGCGCCGCACCGGCGGCTCCCGCACCCGCGCCCGTTCCCGCCGCTTCCTTGGCGCCGAACGGTGGTACGACCCTGACCGCAACCGCTCCGGCGGCGGCTTCGGTCGCACCGACGAAGGTCGCTACACGTCGCCAGACCGAGGTCAAGGGCATCCAGATCCAGCGATCGGCAACTCGATCGACGGAGACGGCTTCCCTGGCCCGCACCGGTGTCGCCACCCAGGGCCTCGTGGCCTTGGCTGCAGCCTTCTTCGTGCTTGGCTCTGTGCTGATCCGCTTCAGTCGGCCCCGCCGCACCTTCTAGCGATCTGACGGCGGCCGCCCTCTCGGGGGCGGCCGTTGTCGCGCCCGGGTTACTCCTCCCGGCGACGACGGTTGCGTCGGTCGCCGACGGCGATCGACCAGAGCAGCGACGCTCCCGCCAGAGACGCCAGGATGAAACACACGATGGCGACGGCCGGGTAGCCGAAGATCGTCGCATCGGTCTGCACCCGCGTCAGCATCGCAGCCCCGATGATGAGGGCGGCGAGGACGAGCCCCATGGTGATTCGGTTGGCCAACTGTTGCAGCCCGGTCAACAGCTCCTTCTCGTCGAAGGCGTTCACTTTGAGCGTGAGCTCCCCGTTGGCCGTCGCGTCCATCAAGCGATTGACCCGGCCCGGCAGTTCCTCCATGAACTCGCGAGCCTCGAGCGCAGCGGAGAAGAGGCGCTCGCGCGACGGCTTCATCCGCGTCTGGAGGATCTCCGTGGCATGGCGCTGAATGGCCTCGCTGGGCGAGAACTCGGGATCCAGGGCGCGGGCGACCTGATCGAGGTTCAGGAGGGCTTTGCCGAGCAGCGCCAACTCGGGTGGAAGGCGCAGGCCGGTATCGCCTGACAGCCTGGACAGCTGCATCACCAGCCCACCTGCGTCCAACTCGCCGACGCCCAAGTCATGGTTCCGGCTGACCATGTCCGAAGCGCCGCGGACGAAGCGGTCCTCCTCGAAGCCCGACAACTTCTTGCCCATGTCCATGGTCAGATGGGCCGCGTCCTCGCCCCGACCACCGCTCACGGCGACGAGGAGCTTGATGAGGAGGTCCTGAAGTCGATGCGGCACCCGGGCCACCATGCCGAGGTCGAGCATGCCGATACGGCCGTCGTCGGTCAGTGTGATGTTGCCCGGATGGGGGTCGGCGTGGAAGAAGCCTTCGACGAGGATCTGGTCGAGATAGGCGCGAAAGAGTTGATCGGCCAGCGGGCCGCCCTCGAGCTCCATCTGTGCCAGCGGCCCGAGGCTCGTGATCTTCCGTCCGGGCAGGTAGTCCATGGTCAGGACCTTGCCGGAAGTGAAGTCGTCGAGCGGCAGAGGAACCACCAGCAATGGATAAGGCTCGACGATGCTCGAGAGTCGTCGGAGGTTCGACGCCTCCCGCCGATAGTCCAGTTCGTCGCGGAGACTGTGGTCGAACTCGTCCAGCAACTCGCCGAAGCCGAACCGCCTCCCGGCGTCGGTGTGATCGTCGAGCCAGTGGGCGAGTTCGCCGATGGCTTCCATGTCGTCGCGAATGCGCTCGCGGATGCCGGCGCGCTGCACCTTCACAACGACCTCCCGGCCGCTGCGCGTGACCGCGCGATGCACCTGTCCCAGAGACGCCGAGGCGAGGGGTTCGCGATCGAAGGAGGCGAAGGCCGTCTTCGTGTCGACCCCGATCTCGGAGGTGAACACCTCCTCGACCTCCTCGTACGAGATCGGCTCGACTGCGTCCTGGAGTCGCTCGAGCGCCGCCGTGTACGCCGGGGGAATCATGTCGACTCGGGTCGAAAGAAGCTGGCCGAGCTTGATGAAGGTCGGACCTAGCCTTTCGAGGTCGTCGGCGAGTTCGGCCGCTTCTGCCGGAACCTCCCCATCGTCGGTCTCGCTGGTGAGCTCGGCCACTCCACCGTCGATGCCCGCAGCACGCATCTCGCGCACGAGATCGGTCCGTCCGTACTTGACGAGCAACCGGGTCAGTTCTGCGTAGAGACGGAGGTGACGCCCTTTGGCCGCGATTCCCACGGCTCAGTTGTGTCCCGGTCGGGTGCTCGTCAACCGAGGGACTCGGTTCGCCCGTGGGCGATGTTGTCCAACGCCTCGATCGCTTCGCCCGGAAGACCACGAGCGATGTCCCCGAGGACTTCGTTCAGGTACTCCGCCTGCGTGAGCGCAACCGTGAGGATCTCATGACGCTCGGCGACGAGAAGATCGTCGCCGAACGAGAGGAGGTTCTGCATGGCTGAAGTCAGGACCGCCACGGATGAAAGCAGAGCGTGGGCGATGACGGCGAGCGTCGGGTCAATGGCACCCGCTCCCTCGACCGTCGACATCGGCGGAGAGGGTAGCCCTGGAGCTTCGCCACCGACGTCGCCTCCGGCAAGCCAGCTTCCAATGCTCCGTCCCGTTCCGCCTAGCTTGCCGATGTGGATCCGCTTCTCTCGCCTCCGGAGCCGTCCGATCGCAAGGAGGAACCGGTACCACTGCTACGAGGGTGGCTCCATGCCGGATGCTTCTTCCTCGCGCTCCCGCTGGTGGTCGGCATGTTCCTCGTCGCCGAATCTCTCCGCGCCCGCATCGGCGCGGCGGTCTACGGAATGAGCCTGCTCGCGCTGTTCGCCGTGAGCGGTGCCTATCACCGGGGACGATGGGGACCGGCCAGGCGCAAGCTCATGAAGCGACTCGATCACGCCACCATCTACGTGATGATCGCCGGGAGCTACACGCCGGTGTGTCTGCTCGTGCTCCGAGGTCGGTTGGCGGTCATCATGCTGGCGGCGGCGTGGAGCGGCGCCGCTCTCGGGATGGTGCTGGCTTTCCGCGCAGGCCGCCGCTCCGAAATCGCATCGAACGCGCTCTACATCGTGCTCGGCTGGACGGTCATCGTCGCCATCCCGCAGCTCCAGGCGCGCCTCCAGCCAACTCAGTTGACGCTCATTGCCGGTGGCGGCGCGCTCTTCACCATCGGTGCGATCACGTTGTTGACGCGCTGGCCGAACCCGTCACCGCGCGTATTCGGCTACCACGAGGTCTGGCACGTTTTCGTGGTCGCCGCCGTCGCTTGCCAATTCGTGGCCATCGCCTCGATCATCCGGTCAGCCGGTGTCGCGTAGTCAGGAAGGACGTGACGGACAGGCCACGGAGGCCGAGCACGTTTCGTCGACTCGCGCGGTCTACGACGCCACCGCCGAGAGCTACACCGAGGCCGTCGGGACCGAGATCACAGCGAACTTCGAGGGCCCGATCGACCGGGCCTTCCTGCTGGCGTTCGTCGAGTCCGTACGGGGTTCGAACGGTCTCGTCGCCGACGTCGGCTGCGGGCCGGGGAGGGTCGCCGCATTTCTGTCCTGCCATGGCCTCGACGCGGTCGGTGTCGATGTCTCGCCGGCCATGCTCGCCGCCGCGCGCAAGGCCCACCCTCACCTTTGCTTCGAAGACGGTGAACTCGTCGCTCTGCCTTTTGATGACGGGTCCCTTGCAGGAGCTGTCTGCTGGTACTCGGTCATCCATACGCCCCCAGAGCACCTCGACGCCGTGTTCGCAGAGCTCGGCCGTGTGCTCACTTCGGAGGGCTCGCTCCTGGTGGGATTTCAAGCCGGCGAGGGTGATTCGCTTCGCCGCGAAGACGCCCACGGCACGGGCATCACCCTGACGAACTATCGCCACGATCCCGACGACATCGTCCGGCGACTTGGCGAAGCCACATTCATCATTCGCGCGCAAGCCGTGCGAGAGCCCGATCTCCCCCACGAATCAACCCCGCAAGCCTTCATCCTCGCTCGGCGAACGGCGGAGCCTCACGAACCACCAGGGTCGACGAGCGCCAAGAACGCCGGTGGG
>JBKJLN010000476.1:0-5296 GCA_046596935.1 Acidimicrobiales bacterium | reverse complement strand
AGGAACGAACGTTCTTGAAACGACCAGGGGGCCTGGTGGACGACGAGACGGGCATGCGCATGGCCATCGACGCCGCCGCCGGTGCACGCACGTTCGCCCATCCGAATCCATGGGTTGGTGCCGTCGTGGCGACAGGGCCGCACATTGGTGCGACGGGCGCACCGGGGGAGTCCCACGCCGAAGCCGCGGCACTGGTGAGCGCTGGGCCCGATGCTCGGGGATCGACGATCTTCACCACCCTCGAGCCCTGCAGTCCCTTCGAGGGGAAGCGGACCCCCTCGTGCGCCGAGGCCCTCGTGGCCGCCGGGATCTCTCGGGTCGTGGTGGCGATGCTCGATCCGGATGAACGGGTGCGTGGTCGAGGCGTCGAGTTACTGCGAGCCGCCGGCGTCATGGTGGAGGTCGGGGTGTGTGAGGCGGAGGTACGGGCGCAACTGGCTCCCTACGTGACCCATCGCACCACGGGCCGTCCGTATGTCGTGCTGAAGTTGGCGGCGACGCTCGATGGACGAACGGCTGCACCGGACGGGTCCAGCCAATGGATCACCGGCGATGCTGCCCGCGCCGATGCTCATCGCCTCCGGGCCGAGAGCGACGCCGTGCTCGTCGGCGCGGGAACCGTGCGAAGCGACGATCCCGCCCTCGATGTCCGCCAGGCCGAGGGACGCAACCCCCGCCGCATCGTGCTCGGACGGGCCCCCGCCGACGCCAAGGTCCATCCGTGCGACGAGATGGATGGAGACCTCGGCGCCATTCTCGACCGCCTCGGATCAGAGGGTGTGGTGCAGCTCCTGGTGGAGGGCGGAGCCAGGGTGGCGGGCGCCTTTCACCGGGCCGGCCTCGTCGATCGATACGTGCTGTATCTCGCGCCCGCGCTTTTCGGCGGTGATGACGCGAGGGCACTCCTGGCGGGCCATGGGGCACCCTCGATCGGTGAGCTCTGGCGAGGTCGAATCGTCGAAGTCGACCGAGTGGGCGAGGATCTCCGTGTGATCATCGAGCCAAGGGCGGCCTGACCGTGTTCACCGGCATCGTCGAAGAACTCGGAACAGTGCGGTCACGTACCGACGGCCGCTTCGAGTTCGACGCCACCACGGTGCTCGAGGACGCCAAGATCGGCGACTCGATCGCAGTGAACGGCTGCTGCCTCACGGTGGTGGAATTCGGTGAAGGTTGGTGGGCCGCCGACGCCGTCGAAGAGACCCTGTCCCGCACCAATCTTGGCGATCTCTCACCTGGAGATCCGGTGAACTTCGAGCGTCCCGTTCGGGCTGCCGACCGCCTCGGTGGGCACATCGTCCAGGGCCATGTGGATGCCGTCGGCGAGGTGGTCACGCCGGCTCCCGACCTCCGGATCCGGATACCCCGCGAGCTGGCTCGCTATGTCGTGGAGAAGGGCTCGATCACCGTCGATGGATGCAGCCTCACCGTGGTCGAGGCTCTCGACGATGGGTTCACGGTTGCGATCATTCCCCACACCACCGCTGTCACCACGCTCGGGCTTCGACGTCCGGGCGACCGCGTCAACCTCGAGGTCGACCTCGTGGCGAAGTACGTCGAGCGCCTTCTCCAGAATCGAGACTGAACCATGCCGCTGGACCACATCGAAAAAGCCATCGCTGCCATCGCTCGGGGCGAAATCGTCGTCGTTGTCGATGACGAGGATCGCGAGAACGAGGGCGATCTCATCATGGCGGCCGAGTTCGCCACCCCCGAGAAGATCGCCTTCTTCCTCCACCACACCTCCGGCTACATCTGCGCGCCGATCACCGCGCAACGGGCAAGGGAGCTCGACCTTCCGCCGATGGTGGCCACCAACACCGAGAGCATGCGCACCGCCTTTCTCGTCAGCATCGACGCCAAGCACGGCACCAGCACCGGCATCTCCGCCCACGACCGATCGACGACGATTCAGGCGCTCGTCGATCCTGCAACTCGGCCCGACGATCTGGCCCGACCGGGTCACATCCTCCCGCTCGAGGCGCGCGAAGGAGGCGTGCTCAAGCGAGCCGGCCACACCGAAGCTGCCGTCGACCTCGCCCGCCTTGCCGGCTGCTATCCAGCGGGCATCCTGTGCGAGATCGTCGACGAGAAGAAGATGGACATGGCTCGCCTCCCCGAGCTCGAACGCTTCGCCGAGGAACACGGGCTGCTCCTGATCTCCATCTCCGACTTGGTGCGGTACCGGCGCCAGAAGGAAAAGCTCGTCAAGCGAGTTGCCGAGGCCCGCATCCCCACGGAGTACGGCGACTTCACCTGTTACGCCTACGACGACCTCATCGACGGGGAGACCCACCTCGCCTTCGTCAAGGGGGCGCCATCAGGCGAGGAGAACGTGCTCGTTCGCGTCCACTCCGAATGTCTCACCGGCGACGTGTTCGGGTCCCTCCGCTGTGATTGCGGACCGCAGCTCGACGCCGCCATGCGTCGGATCGCTGAAGCCGGCATGGGCGTGGTCGTCTATCTCCGAGGGCACGAGGGTCGAGGGATCGGCATCGCCCACAAGATGCTGGCGTACAAGCTGCAGGAAGAGGGCTACGACACGATCGAGGCCAACATCAAGCTCGGCCATCCCGCAGATCGTCGCGAGTACGGGATCGGTTCGCAGATCCTGGTCGACCTCGGCGTGACGACAATGCGCATCATGACCAACAATCCGGCGAAGATCGCCGGCCTCACCCAGGTGGCTCACGGCATCTCCGGCTTCGGTCTCGATGTCGTCGAGGTGGTTCCCTTGGAGATCGCTCCCAACCCCGAGAACATCGCCTATCTCCGCACGAAGCGCGAGCGGATGGGCCATCTCCTCGACGGTCTCGATGATGTCCTCTAGCGAACGGGTGCGAGGTCGTCGTGGCTGGTGACGCCGAGTCGCCCGACCGGATCGAGCCCCGCCTCGACGGCACAGGCGTTCGGGTAGCGGTGCTGTGCGGCCGGTTCAACGATCTCATCACCTACCGATTGCTGGCCGGGGTTCGCCGCTCGCTCGACGCTGCTGGGGTCGCCCCTGCCGACGTCACCGAGGTCTGGGTTCCCGGTGCCTTCGAACTCCCGTTTGCGGCCAAGGTGCACGCCGAATCCGGAACCGTCGATGCGGTCATCGTCCTCGGGGCCGTGATCCGCGGTGAGACCACCCACTACGAGTTGGTCGCGGGGGAGTGCGCCCGCGGGGTGCAGGACGTGCAACTCGCCACCGGCGTGCCCGTGCTCTTCGGCGTCCTCACGACGGAGGATCTGGGGCAGGCCCTGGCGCGTTCGGAGGACGCCGGCGGCCACAACGTCGGCGAGGAATGTGGCCGGGGCGCGGTCGAGATGGTTGGGATCATCCGGGCCGTCCACGACAAGATGGCCTGATGCTCCGGCTCGTCCTGCCCAAGGGCTCCCTCGAGTCGGCCACGCTGCAGCTCTTCGAAGAGGCCGACCTGGCCGTCAGCCGCAGCTCCGAGGTCGACTACAAGGCCCACATCGCCGACCCCCGCGTCGACGAAGTTCGGATCCTCCGCCCCCAGGAGATTCCGCTGTATCTGGCCGACGGCATGTTCGACCTCGGGGTGACCGGGCGGGACTGGATCGAGGAGCAGGGCGCCGACGTCGTCTCCCTCGGTCAGCTCAAGTACTCCAAGATGACGTCGCGGCCGGCGAACATCGTGCTCGCCGTGGCCGAGGACTCGGCGATCGAGTCCATTCGTGACCTCAAGGATGGCGTGCGGGTTTCGACGGAGTACCCCGGTCTCACCCGCCGATTTTTCGAGGGCCACGGGATCGCCGCCGACATCACGCTCTCCTACGGCGCCACCGAGGCCAAGATCCCCGACATCGCCGACGCCGTCGTCGACATCACCGAAACCGGTCGTGCGCTGCGCCAGGCCCGCCTGCGGATCATCGACACGGTGTTGACCTCGTACACCGAACTGGTGGCCAACCGGGCCGCCTACGACGACCCGATCAAACGTCATGCGATGCACCAAATTCACACGCTCCTCGAGGGGACGCTCGAAGCCCGGGGCAAGGCGCTGGTCAAGCTGAACGTGGGGGAGAAGGACCTCGCACGCGTCATCGACCTCCTGCCGTCGATGAAGTCGCCGACGGTGGCCAAGCTCTTCGGTGAGGACGGGTACGCCGTGGAGACCGTCGTCCCCAAGGCCGACATCAACATCCTCATCCCGGCCCTGAAGGACGCTGGCGCCAGCGACATCATCGAACTCCCGCTCGCAAAAATCGTCCATTAAATGGTCTCGCTCTGCGACCTGGGGCCCTTCGGGCGAGGGGTCTTGCCGCTCGACGTGGCGACTGCTCGCTGGCGCTCCCGACGCCGCCCTTGCTCGACCCGGTGGGATGCCTCATGAAAGGGGCAGTAGCGGGGTTCGACGAGCATGCGGGGATGGGAACGATTCGGGCAGAGGACGGGCGGGAGTTGTTCTTCCACTGCACCCAATTGGTCGATGGCTCCCGTCGCATCGAGGTCGGCGCCGGTGTTCGGTTCGAGGTCGTCCCTGGCCACCTCGGGAAGTGGGAAGCGAGCGCCGTTGAAAAGCTGGAGCCCTCGGCGTGAGCATCAGCCGCTCGTCGCGCCAGACCATCGTCGGTCTCGGCGGAATCCTGATCGTGCTCCTCGTGATCGCCGGCCTGGCCTCGACGGCGAACCGGAACAAGGGCCTGCGGGCCGACGTCCTTTCCGCCCGCCGGGGCGAGCCCGGTCAACCCGTTCCGTTCACCATCTCCGTTCGAGACACCAAGGGGCGGGTGACGGGCGTCGAAGTCGACTTCGGTGATGGTCGGGTCGAGACGGTCGAGTTGGCGAACGAACGCTGCGGGTCACCACTCAACCGAAATTTCGAGTTCACCCACAGCTTCGACTTCACCGGCTACACCACGGTTGCGGCCAGGGTGCGCACGGGCGGCTGCGGCGCCAAGGCCGAGAACGTCGAGGCCATCCGTACCCTCCAGATCAAGGACGTCCGCCGCTAGGACGGCGGCTCCTCCGCGCTGCTGCCGAGGTTCGCAGCACGGATCTGAACGAAGGCCAGCCGCAGCGAAGCCAGTGCCTCCTTGAGCTCCCGCTCGTGCTCGCCGATGCGGCCGGCCAGCCCCTCCACGAGAGCGGAGAGGGCATCGATGGCCAGGGCCGCTTCGCCCAGTTGCGGTGGCGCCAGGCTCAGATGGAGGGCCGCCAACTCGAACAGGCCGAAGCAGTGGTTGGCGATGACTGCTGACGCCGGCGTTTCCGCCAGCTGTTGTTGCAGCACCGCCAACCACTGCTTCGGCCTGTTCGAGTTGGCGGCCCTCCATCTGAGCCTGG
>JBKJLN010000298.1:0-16091 GCA_046596935.1 Acidimicrobiales bacterium | reverse complement strand
GCCGAGCGCCGTCGTCTCGCCCGTCAGCACCGGCTGCGTGAAGGACGTCTGCACGAACGACTGGGCGGCGAGGTTGTACACCTCGTCGGGGCGGTTCTCCCGGAGGACGTTGATCAGCGACGCCTCGTCGTGGAGGTCACCGGGCACGAGCTCGATGTGGTCCTGGATCGGCGTGATCCGGTCGAAGTTCATCGCGCTGGCCCGGCGGAACATCCCGATGACGTCGTAGCCCTCTTCGAGCAGGAGCTCGGCCAGGTAGGAGCCGTCCTGGCCAGTGATACCGGTGATGAGCGCGCGCTTGGGCATGCAAGGAGTGTCGTCGTCCGACGCCCGGCTGTCTGCCAACTGGGTTGGCACGCGACAATGTTCGTCGTGGTGGCCCCGGAGAACCTCGGCGCCCGCATCGCGCAGCTGCGGGGGGGCCTCGGATGGACGCAACAGGAGCTGGCCGACCGCCTCGGCATCTCCCGCGTCGCGGTGTCGCATCTCGAGGCCGGCATGTCGACTCCGGGTGAGCGGACGATCGCTCTCCTCGCAGGGCTGTGCAAGCTCGAGCCCCACGACCTGGTCAGCGGCACCAACTACCCGATGGCGAAGGCCGAGCGACTGCCCGTGGTCGTTTGCCGCTACACCGAGGTCGAGCTGCAGTTGCGCCTGCTGGAGCTCGAGGAGGAGCGGGGCATGGACGCCAACCAGCGATCGGCCTGGGTCGAGCGCCTCCGCCTCCTGGGCAAGGAAACCCACGACCGACGGGAGGCCGAGCAGCTGGCCGACGTCCGCCGCCGCCTCAGTTCTGGAGGGTGAGGACCTCGGCCGCGACCTCGCCCAGCTCATCGGCCCACGAGTCGGGTTCGGCTGCAGGGACGAGAACGAACTTGGAGAACCCGACCTCGCAAAAGCGCTCGAGCTGGGCCCGGAGCGCCGGCAGACCCGAGGGCACGACGTCGGACGGATCGCCGTCGGGGCGGCGGGCCTTCAGGACCGCCGTCAGCCGTTCGGGCAACGTCTCGCCCCGGTTGTAGATGACCAGTGCGCCCCAATGTTCGACGTCGATGGCGCGGCCGGCGATCGCCGCCGCCTCTTCCACGATCACCCGACCGGCCGCCGCTTCGTCCGGTGAGCAGAACGACGGCAGCCAGCCGTCTCCGAGGCGGCCGACGCGCCGGAGCTCGCTGGGGGCCCGTCCGCCGAGCCACACCTCGAGCGGCGATTGCACAGGCCGAGGCCGCACGCCGATGCCCTTGTAGTGGAAGTAGGCGCCATCGTGGTCGACCGACTCCTCCGACCACAGGCGCCGGAGCAACGGCAGGGCCTCGTCGAACCGCTTGGCCCGCTCGGTGCGCTCGACGCCGAAGGCCTGTTGCTCGGCACCATCGGCGACGCCGAGGCCGAATGCCGGAAGCAGGCGACCGTTCGACAGGTGATCGAGCGACGCCAGTTCCTTGGCCAACAACACCGGGTTGCGTCCCGGCAACACCAGCACGGAAAACCCGAGCTTCAGTTTCTTGGTGCGGCCGGCGGCGACCGACAGGCCGACGATCGGGTCGATGGCGCCACCGGTCACGCGCTCGCTGAGCCAGAGCGAGTCGAAGCGGTTGGCCTCGAGACCGTCGACCAGATCGGAGAAGCCCGTGCCGCCGCCGGCCGACGTGCCGGTTCCGCGGCCGAAGCCGATGCGCACCTTCATCCGGTCATCGACCCTTCCACTCGGGTGGTCGCTTCTCGGCGAACGCCGCCAGGCCCTCCTTGGCGTCCTCGGTCAACGTCGTGAGTGTGAGCAGCGGATGGAGGTGGGCGAGCGCGTCGGCAGCTGCTCGATCCCACACCTCGTAGAACGAGTCGCGTCCCAACTTCACGATGGCCGGCGACTTCGACGCCAACGTCGACGCCAGGTGGTCGACGGCGCCGTCCAACTCGCCGACGGGGACAACGCGGGTGAGAAAGCCCAGCCGATCGGCTTCGTCGGCCGCGACCCGCCGGCCGGTGAGCATGAGTTCGAGGGCCTTCTTCGGCGGCATCGAACGCATCAGCGGCACCGTGATCATGAATGGCCACAGGCCCACGTCGATCTCCGGGGTGCCGAACTGCGCGTCGTCGGCGGCGATCACGAAGTCGCAGGCCAGCGCTAACCCGAAGCCGCCGGCGAGGGCGTAACCGCGCACCCGGGCGATGGTCGGTTTGCCCAACGCGTAGAGGTCGAGGAAGAGCCCGGCCAGGCCACCGCGCGCCTCGTGCAATGCCAGGAGGTCACTCGAAGCCATCCCCCCGAGATCGGCGCCGGCACAAAAGGCCTTGTCGCCGGCGCCCGTGAGTACGACGACCCGAACCCCGTTGTCGGTCTTGGCCTCGGCCAATCGCTCCCGGATGCGGTCGATGACGTCCCAGGAAAGGGCGTTGCGTCGCGCCGGTCGATTGATGGTGATCGTGGCCACGCCTGCGGCCACGCCGTACCGGACCTCGGTCGCGCTGTCCACGTCGCTCACGAAGGCGGACGCTACCGTCCAGATCTGGTGTTCATCGTGGTCGCCATCCTCGCCGGGATCGCCATCGGTCTGCTCCGTGGGGGGCGATTCGAGAACCTCGGAGCGGCGTCCTTTCGCGTCTGGCCGCTCCTGGTGCTCGGCATCGTCGTCCAGGGAGCGGCCGCATTCACCGCCGACGGAGCCGTCGCACTGATCTTGGCCAGCTACGCCATCCTCTTGATCTTCGCCCTCGCCAACATCACGCACGCAGGCATGGGCGTGGTCTTCGTCGGCATTGCCATGAACCTCGTCGTCATCGCAGCCAACGGAGGGATGCCGGTGCGGGCGAACGCCATCGTCGCCGCCGGCATCGTCGGGCGCGACGAGATCGCCGGACTCGACTTCGGCGCCAAACGCCACCTCGAGACCGACGACGATCGAGCTGCGGTGCTCGGCGACATCATTCCCGTGCCGATCGTCGGTGAGGTGTTGTCCTTTGGCGACCTGGCCATGGCAGTGGGTGTGTCGGCCGTGCTCGTCAACCTCGTCCGGCGCCGCAACCTGCGGGCTGCGTGATCAGGCGGTGAGAGCGGGAAGCGTCTGGGTCGAGAGGTAGCGGTTGAGGGCGTGAAGGGTGGCCCGAACCGCCGCCTGTTCGACGCTCGTTCCGGCGGCCACGCCGTAGCGCTGACCGGCATCATCCGACGCCAGAACGAGCATGAC
Source organism: Acidimicrobiales bacterium (assembly GCA_046596935.1). Classification (GTDB taxonomy): domain Bacteria; phylum Actinomycetota; class Acidimicrobiia; order Acidimicrobiales; family CADCTF01; genus DATLED01. The sequence continues at coordinate 12,906 of JBKJLN010000298.1, read as the reverse complement.
GCCCTCGCCGAGCACGTGCTCGAACAGTGCCGCCGCCTCCACCCGGAAGGGCACTGCGGCGCCGAGGCCATGGAGGGCATCGAAGGTGGCCGACGCCGCCGCCGTCGGATCGGCCCCAATGGCCCGCCCGATCGTGCGCAGTCCCTCGAATCCGAGGTGCACCTCGATCTCGTTGGCTTCAGCGCTTTCCCCCCCGCGGAGGTGCACCTCGAGAAGGCGAATGCGCGACGGCCGGGTGCCGCCAGCGATCTCCACGACAAACGGCCGGTCGAGGTGCATACGGCACGTCCGCTCGGCTTGGAACCGCACGGTCGAAGGATCCGACGTCGCCAGGGCCAGGACCTGTACCAAGACGGTGTCGGGGCGGTCATCGAAACCCACGAAGGCAACGTTGGCGAGTCGTCGAAGTTCGAGTTCGAGCAGATCGAGCTGCTTCATCGCCGCTTCCCTTCATAGAGCCGGGCATCGGCAACCCGATACAGCTCGGCCGGACGGTGACCGTCGTGGGGGGCCACTGCGTAGCCGGAACTCAATGTCACCTGGGCGTCAGGAACAGCCGCCTCGATCGCTTGCTCGAGCCGGACGACCAACTCGGTGACTGCATCGACTCGCACGTTCGGGAGAACGATGGCGAACTCGTCACCACCGACACGAGCGGCTGCATCGCCGACCCGCAGTCGATGCCGTAACTCGGCTCCCACCGCACGCAGTGTTGTGTCGCCGGCCGAGTGGCCCAGACGATCGTTCACCTTCTTGAACCCGTCGAGGTCGAGCAGCACCAAGCCGAACGGCCATCCGTAGCGTTCGGACTGCGCACACGACGTGGCCAGAACTTCGTCGAAGGCCCTCCGGTTCAACAAGCCGGTGAGCGAATCGTGGAGGGAGTCGTGACGGGCCACGTCGAGGCGCAACGCCAGCCCGCAGAGCTGCGCCACGCTGGCGGCCACCTGTCCGTCGACCGGCTCCGGTGTTGCGTGCACGCCGGCGGCGCCGCTGCGCACGAGTTCACGAGCCCAACTCGTCTCGATGGGTTTTCTGCCGGCGCGAAACGCCTGACGGCCCAGGGGTGCCTCGTCGAGGATCACGAGCAGGTCGTCGGACGAGCTGCGCTGCTGCAGACGGTCGAGGCACCGATAGACGAACTCCACGCCACTGTCGGCGACGGCCAGATCGGCTGTGACCGAAGCCAGAAGAGTGTCGCCGACCATCGGAGCCGCAATCGCTTTGTCGACAACCAGCGTGTCGGTTCCGGAATCGTCGCGAGGGTCGAACGAGTCAACTCCGGCGGCTAGCTCTGCAGCGGTGGCGAGCGGCGGGTACAACGCCGTCGGCCCCTCTGGATGCGTTTTCTTCCGCCAGTTCACAATTCCTAGTGTTCTCCACCAAGGCCAGAAGTTCCTGCCTTCTTGACCACGGAGCGTGGTTTATCCCTTTTGATCACCTTCGTCCGATACCCCGGAGACGACGCCGGCCAGGACAGCACTTGCCTCCCGTCCTTCGGCCAACAGCCCGGGTCGCCGGTCTCTGAGGATCGACAACACTCGGGCCGCCGCTGCCCGGTTCCCGGTTGGGTACCGCTCGACAACGACGGCGTACGGATCGGCCCCGGAATCCGATTGGGAGGCATCGTCGAAAGCGCTGCAGACCTGCACGATCGCAGCCTCCAACCCGGGGTCGACGCCGTCGGCTTCTTGGGAATCCTCGACGACCTCGGCGATGCCCGAGAGGAACCCGGTGTTGCGCAACAGTTCCCCACTCACCCGCCGCAGCTCTGCCACGTCCGGCGGCCCGTCCCGCTCCTCGGGCTCGTGCAGTGAGATGTACCCGATGTGGTGGAGTCGAGCAGCGGTGGCGACCCGCTCGACGGAAGTCAGATCGAGGCCCGAGCGCTCGGCCACCGCCCGGGCATAGAGCGCAGTGCGTTCGCCGTGGCCGAGCGGGCTCAGACCGGCGACCTCAGGGAGCAGCGAGAGCGCCTGCGTCGTCTGGGCGTAGGTGGCTCGGGCACTGGCGAACCGTCCGAAGGAATACTTCGTCACGAACAGCGGAACGAGAGCCACCGCACCCAGGGCCGGGCTCTTCGTGGCGGCGATGGCCAGCAGGGCAGCGGCCGACAGCAGGGTGACGTAGAGCGGCCACACCCGTTGGAGATGGCGCCGGCCGAGGAGAAGGTCGGCTCCGAGGAAGGCGCCTCCGATGAGCGCCGTCCTCACCAGGACGTCGAGGTCGGCGCCCCCGAACGGGCCCACCCGCACGAGGGCGATGCGAGTCAGCACCGCAACGGCTCCGCCGACCGCGATGGTGACCAGAATCGATCGCCGCCCAGCGTCGAACACGATTCCGATCGCCGCCGACGTCAAGACCAACACGGCCTCGAGCGGTTCGACGAGCACGATGGCGGCGACGAGAAGGGTGTAGCCGAGCGGAACCTGCCCACCCCACGGCAGGTCGATGTCGATCCCCAAGGCCAATCCGACGACAACGCCGAGCACGATCAGTCCGCCTGCCTGCGGTTGGCCACTCGCCGCCGCGATCGCCGCAGCCACGAGGAGAACAGCCACAGGGACCGAACGGCGAATCTGCGCTTCCGCCGCAGGGCTCATGCGGGAAGGGCTGCGCCGAAAGCGGCGGTTCCCTTGAGACGATCGCCCAAACCGGCCGAGCCGACACCGGCAACCGGCGGCGCGACCTCGAACGTCACCGCGTCGGCCTCGTGCCCGAGTCCGTGGCGCTGGCCGCGCTCGGTGATGGCGTCGATGAGCGCAACCACGCACTCGGGATGGAACTGGCTTCCCGATTTGGCGCGGAGTTCGGCGAACGCGACCTCCATCGACAGGGCGCGGCGATAGGCCCGGGTCGAGGTCATGGCATCGAAGGCGTCGGCCACCGCCACGATGTAGGCCTCGAGCGGTCGGTCGCCCGTACCGCCATAGCCTCCGCCGTCGAAGCGGGCATGATGTCCCGCGGCCGCCGCCGTCATCGGCTTGAGGAAGTCGACCAGCGCAAGGATGTCGATGCACACGTGGGCGTGCTGCTGCACCCTGGCGAACTCCTCATCGGTCAGCTTTCCTGGCTTGTTGAGGAGGTGCTTCGGCACGGCCAGCTTTCCGATGTCATGCATCAGGGCGGCCTGGCGAAGGTGCTCGAGCCGGGCGAGGGTGAATCCGAGCTTCTCCCCGATCATCACGCTGTAGTCGCAGACTCGGCGGGTGTGACGCGCCGTGTAGTCGTCTTTGGCTTCGATGGCCCGGAGGAACACCGCGATCGTTGCTTCCTTGGCCTCAGCCAGCCGAAGGTAGGCCCCGAAGGCCTCGCGGGCGATGGCGACGGGCACGAGCAGGAGCACGGCAGCCAGCGGGCCGAGGGTGGCATAGAACTGGCCGACCAGCGTCCCCAACAACCCGAAGGCGAGGTAGTTCGGCAGGGCCGGTCGCATGTCGGCCCACACCCGGCCGGGGGTGTCGCCATGGAGCAGCACGGTGAACGGAAGAACGAGGCTGACGTTGACGATGGCGAATCCCATGCCCGTCGCCAGCACCGCCGCAATGGTCGGGAGGCGCGAACTCGCTTGGTAGATCTCGGCCGCCGCCAGCGCTGAAAGCAGGTATTGACTGCAGTTGGCGACGAGCGCGGCAAAACGACGTTCGCGGAACGTGGCCAACGTCAAGCCACCACACAGCCCGACAATTGCGGCGCCGAGCACGAGACCCTGGTCGTCGAAGGCGGCGATGGCAGCCATCACCACCATGAAACTGGGGCTCACATCGATGTGTGAGGGCAGAAGTACGGCCCCGTGCTTCGACCAGAGGATCAGGGCCACGAAGAAGAGCAACGTGACCGGCGAAGGGAAATCCCGCCGGACGACCATCGAAGCACCGACCAGGAGGATGGCGGCGAACGCATAGGCGACGGCCAGCAGTCGCCCGCTGATGCTCCCTCCAGTCGTCCCCACAATCCGCTCCCAACACGAACGATTTTCCAACTGCAGAGAGAAGAAGGCGGCAGAGGCCCGCCTGGGTGGATCGATTGTTCCGACTACCGGATGCCGAAGCCGGCGCCGCCGGCCAGAAGCAGACCGACGAGGCTGGTGGTGATGGCAACGACGCGGATGTAGAGCTTCTTCTTCATGGTTTCGCACCTCCCCTCGTTCTGGTCGCCCCGTATCCGCTATGTCGGGGTTGGATCCGCTCCGCTGGCGAGGCACAGGGCGTGAGCCCCTGCCGTCTTCTCCTCTTCTGCAGTTGTCAAAGATCGGCGAACCAAGTCATGCCCGAATACGGCGACCGTGTCCGTTTGATGAAGATACGACGCAATCGCGCCCGTGGTCGATAGCCCGGATGGATCATTTGTGCCATGACCCATTTGGACCATTCGGCTGCTGGCGCACGGTAAGTGACCACCAGCATCATTGTCAACAGTGTTCACTTCACCAACAGGTGGAAGTGGGGGACGAAGGGATCATCCGCTGATCGGGCCGGCACCCCCGGTACCGTTGCCACGTGCTCACCGCCGCTGGCGTCGATACCGACGACCTCGAGCGAGAGATCTGTCGAATCGGAGAGGTGACTGCCGCACGAGTGGTCGTCGAGGCCGACGGGCACATCAGCGAGGTCCACATCCTCTCGCTCCCCCACAAGCACGCCAAGCAGATCGTGCGGGACGTGCAGTCCGTCGCCATGGCCACCTTCGGTATCGACCTCGATCGCCGCATCGTCTCGGTGGTGCAACTCGATGCCGTGGCGTCGAGTTCACTCTCCGGCCCGGACGACCTCGATCTCGACGCCCTCGACCAATCCCGGATCAACGTCGACGGCGTCACGGCCGACCGCAACGGGCTGCAGTGCACGGCGCGGGTCATCCTCTCTCGCGGCGATCAACGGGCGACGGGCACGGCCGAGGGATTGGTGGCCACCAGCAGCGTTCTGCGCCTCGTCGCCCAAGCCACCATCGCCGCCCTCCGCCACCTCGAGCCCGCAGCGATGAGGTCGGACGTCGAGACCGCCACCATCATCCGCCTCGGCGACCGCAGCATCGCCATCACCAGCGTGGTCGTGGTCGTTCCTCCGTATGAGGAAGTCATCTCTGGTTCCGCAGTGGTCCGTCCGTCGGGCGAGTTCGATGCGATCGCCCGCTCGGTTCTCGACGCCACCAACCGCCGGCTCGTCCAGCTGCGATGAACGTCCACCGTCTGACGGCCTAGGCACAGCGACGTGGCCGAGGCGGCCGTGATCTCCTTCCGCCTCGGGGGCACCGACGGAGTCTCCATCGAGGCGGCCAAGTGGTGCGCGGCGCTGCGCACGTTGGGCTTCGGGGTCCGCACGATCGCCGGCGAGGGTGTGGCCGACGTGTTGGTTCCGGGACTCGGGCGGAGTCCTTCGACCCTCCTCCCCTCCCGACCCTTGCTCGCCGAGGCTGTCGAGGGCGTCGACGTGGTCGTGGTCGAGAACCTCGTCTCGCTCCCGTTGAACCCGACGGCTGCCGATGCGGTGGCGGCCCTCTTGCGAGGCCGGCCGGCGGTGATGCGCCACCACGATCTGGCGTGGCAGCGACCCCAATTCGCCACGCTCGGCTACGAGGTGCCGGACGATCCGCAATGGGCCCATGTGGTGCTCAACTCCGCCAGCCGGCGAGAACTGGCCGAGCGCGACATCGCGTCCACGGTGCTGCACAACCGCTTCCCGCTCGACGGCTGGACCCGCTGCCTTCGGGAAGCCAAAGACGGGGACCGGGTGCTGTTGCACCCGGTCCGCGCCATTCCTCGCAAGGAGGTGGCGACGGCCGTGCACCTCGCCGAAGCCCTCGGCGCCACCTACTGGCTCACCGGCCCGGCGGAGGACGGGTACGACGCGACGCTGGAGGAGATCCTGTCGGCGGCGCGCTGCGACGTGCGGCGGGATCGAGCCGAGTCGATGGCCGCGGCCTACGCCGCCGCCGACGCTGTCGCCTTCCCGTCGAGCCTCGAAGGCTTCGGGAACCCCGTCATCGAGTCGGCAATGGCCCGGCGCCCCTTGGCCGTCGGGCGCTATCCGGTCCTCGTCGAGGATCTTGCTCCGTTCGGATTCCGGTGGTTCGACCCATCCGACCCGACGGCGCTGGGCGGGTTCTTGGCCGAGCCCGACGTCGCGTTGTTGGATCGCAACGAGGAGATCGCCCGCTCCCAATTCGGCCTCGACCGTCTGCCGGGAGAACTGGCCTCCGTGCTAGAGCGAGTGCTGTGAACACGAACGCCGACCCGGTCCTCGTGCGGCGGGCCCAGATGGACCGACTGGCCAAGCTCGGACAGCGGGTCGGCTACACCTTCCTGCTCGTGGCCATCGTCGGCTTCTTCGCCGGCCTGTTCACCAACTACGGCGTCTGGGGCCCGGTCGTCATCGCCGCAATGGCCGCGTGCACCCTCACGCTGGCGCCGGCGATCGTCCTCGGGTACGCCGTCAAGGCCGCTGCCCGAGAAGACCGCGAGCGCAACGCCTCCTCCTGAAACCCCTGGGCTGGGCGGGATCCGGTCGTTTGTGGAACGATCGGGGCCAGTACTGACCAAACCGCATCTCGTCTCCAGGGGGAACCACGCATGTCCAAAGGCGCCGTCCACGTCGGCCTCGATCAGCCGCTCGAGATCCGCGACGACATCGAGGTCGCAGCCCCGAAGACGGGCGAGCTCAAGGTCCGCATCGTTGCCTCCGGCGTCTGCCACTCCGATCTCTCGGTGCAGAACGGCACGATTCCCCTGCCGCCGCCGATCGTCCTCGGCCATGAGGGCGCCGGCATCATCGAAGAGGTCGGGCCCGACACGAGTGGCTTCGCCGTCGGCGACCACGTGGTCCTGACCTTCGTGCCCGAGTGCCAGCAGTGCTTCTTCTGCAAGCGCGGCCAAGGCTTCATGTGTGAGCAGAGCGCCGCCCTCAACATGGGCGGCATGCTCGACGGCACCAAGCGCCTCAGCTCTGGCGGCACACCGTTGAGCCAGATGGCCGGCTGTGGCACGTTCAGCGAACTCACCGTCGTTCCGTCGATCAGCGCGGTCAAGATCGACAAGGACATCCCGCTGAAGTCGGCCGCCCTGCTCGGCTGCGGCGTGCAGACCGGCGTCGGCGCCGCCACCAACACGGCCAGCATCCGCAAGGGCGACACCGTGGCCGTCATCGGCTGCGGCGGCGTCGGCCTCAACGTCATCCAAGGAGCGCGCATCGCCGGCGCCGAGCGGATCATCGCCATCGACATGGTCGAGTCCAAGCTGCAGCTGGCCAAGGAGTTCGGGGCCACCGATTTCATCAACGCAGGCGAGGGCAACCCCGTCGCCACCGTGCAGAGCCTGACCTCCGAGCGCGGCGCCGACGTCGTGTTCGAGGTGATCGGCCTCGGCCCGACCATCGAACAGGCCATGAACATGACCCGCCGCGGCGGCGAGACGATCCTCGTCGGCGTGCCCCGCATGGACGTGATGCTCAACATCAACCCGGCATTCAGCTTCATCTACACCGCCAAGACGGTGAAGGGCTGCTGGTACGGATCGTCGAACGTCCACACCGAGGTGCCCAAGCTCATCGAGCTCTACAAGTCAGGCGACCTCAAGCTCGACGAGCTCATCTCCCGCGAGATCGGCATCGCCGACGTGAACGAGGCCTTCGCCGCCATGAAGACTGGCGAAGTCGCCCGCTCCGTCATCCTGCATTAATCGGTCTCGCTCTATCTTCGGTTCGCTCCGCAGAAGCGTGCTCCGCTCACATGCCGGCTGCTCGCTGGCGCTCCCGACGCCGGCCCCATGGGAGCCGGTGCGAGGGAAGCGCCAGCGACGAGCACCAGTCGAGCGGCAAGGCATCGGCCCGGAGGGCGGCGCCGCAGAGCGAGACCGAGTTACCTGATTCGGTAGCGGACGCGGCGGGCTTTGGCGGCCAGCAGCGTCACACCGGGCCTGCGCGCCGGCTCCGGACGTAGGGGTTCCGGTGGGCGGCGAGCGCTCCGGGGCGGCTCCTGCTTGGGCGGCCTAGTCACGACAGAGATGTTCTCCATCGCCACTATGGATCCCTCCCGCACCACACAAAACGGTCAACTCCACCAGAGGCGCCGCTTGTTACCGTTGGGTAACCCATGCGACTCCCCGCCGCCCGCCGCCGTCGCCAGTTGCTCGACATCGCCCTCGACTGCTTCGCCGCCAACGGGTTCCACGCCACGTCGATGGAGGAGATCGCCAATGCCGCCGGGGTGACCAAGCCGGTGCTCTACCAACACTTCCGGTCGAAGCGACAGCTCTACCTCGAGCTCCTCGACGACGTCGGGAGTTCCCTCATGGCTGCCATCACCAAGGCCACCGCCGACGCCGCTGGGCCCCACGCCCAGGTCGAGGCGGGGTTCCGTGCGTACGTCGAGTTCATGGTCGATCGGCGCCAGGCCTTCCCGCTGCTGTTCGGCAGCGGAGCGCGCCGTGACCCCGAGTTCGCCGACGCCGTCCGTCGGGTCGAGGGGGCCATCGCCGATGCCATCGCCGCCCTGATCGACGCCGACCTCGACCCCGCCCATCGACGCGTGCTCGCAGCCGGCATCGTCGGTATGGCTGAAGGGGTCTTGCGACACTGGATCACAGGTGAAGGCGAAGTCGCGGCCGACGCCCTCGTCGGCCAGATGTCCGACCTCGCATGGGCGGGGCTTCGGGCCGTGCGGCGGCGCTGAAGTGCGTTACTCGGGCGACAGGTTCAACAGCTCGGTCGAGTAGTCGCTCGTCTGGCTTCCGTCGGGTCCGCTGATCGTGGCCTTGCCTGTGCTGGAGACGACGACGCCGTGCTTCGATGAGAACAACGACGAGCCCTGTTGTTCGATCACGCGACCGGCGACCTGTATGCGATCGGTCGACTCGATCACCCAGCCGTCGACGGCTTGTCCTGCGATCTTCACCCGCCGGAGGTCGTCCACGCGGGCATCGAGGGTGCGCTCGAGGCGGATCGGTGTCGGCCCGAACCCGCTCACCATGCACGAACTCACCGACTGCCAGGTGACGCCTTTGGCCAGCGGAAGACGGGACTGCAGGAAGTCGGGCTCCCAGTCACACTCCCCCTTCGTCTGTCCGAAGGTGAACACCGACCGCAGCACGAGAACCCCGTCCTTCCGCCAGGACACGTCATTGGTGGCATCGAAGCCGCCGCCCTTCTGCGTGATGACCTGATTGGTGCCGAGATCGGTTGCTCCCTTGTCCTCGACCGTGGTCGATGTTTCCTGGTCGCTTCCGTTGGCGCGGCTGCGATAGCGGTAGAGGCCCGCTCGGGGCGGGGAGGTCGGGCCCGGTTCCTGGGCGGGGCCGAGATCTTCCGGCGGCGGAAGTGGCGCAAGCGTCGTCGCCGGGCCCCCGTTCGAGGCGGCCGGCAGCGTTGACGGCGTCGTTGTACTGCCCGTCGCGGCGCTCACTCCGGTCCGACCGGCACCACCGGCCGCCAACCCGGATGCTGTCGTCGTCGACGAAACGTCCGTTCCTTCTTCGCCGTCGCCTGCGAGCCCGCCGGCCTCTACCTTTGTCTCCGAAGCTGGCACCGTCGCCTGATCGGACCGGTCTTCGCCGGTGATCGGCACAGCAACCAGGCCGCCGAGCAAACAGAGCCCGACCACGGCCCAGAGGACGCCGCGGGTGGATGGCTGCCCGAGGAACGGCGGAAGTGTCAGGGCTCGACGATGTCGCCGTGATCCTTACGGACCTGGTCTTCGACATCCTCGATGGGCTCGTCGACCGCATCGGCCTTGCCTGCAGCCTCGACCGAACGGTCGCCCGTTGCCCAGCCGATTGCCTCCTTGGCCTTGGCCTTCAGTGACTGCTCGTCGCCGCCGCTCGGGACCTGGTTCTCGGTGTCCATGACTGCAACCTAGCGAGGACGTGTTCGCTACCTGTGGCCGGCGCTAGGTTCGCCCCATGATCGAGTGGAGCGACGAGCAGCTGATGATCCGCGATGCCATCCGGCAGTTCGTGGACAAAGAAGTGAAGCCTCACGTGGAGGAACTCGAGCACGGCGACCTGCCGCCCTACGACATCCTCCGCAAGCTGTTCCGCACCTTCGGCATGGACGCCATGGCACGGGATTCCTTTGCCAAGACGATCGCCCGCGAGAAGTCCGCCGCCGCCGGCGAAGACGTTCCCTCCCGCGAAGGAGGCGGGGGCGGAGGCGCCGGCGGGATGACGCTGATCCCGATCATCGAGTTGTGCCGCTACTGCCCCGGGATGGTGACAGCCATGGGCGTCTCCATGGGGCTCACCGCCAGCGCCATCATGAGTCGAGGGACGACCCGCCAGAAGGAGCGATGGGCGCTCGATCTGTTGACCTTCGACAAGGTCGGCGCCTGGGCGATCACCGAACCCGACTCCGGATCGGATGCGTTCGGATCGATGAAGTCCACGGCGCGACGAGACGGTGACGAATACGTTCTCAACGGCTCGAAAACCTTCATCACCAATGGTCCGTACGCCGACACGATCGTCTTCATCTGCAAGCTCGACGAGGGCAACCCGCCGAGTGAGCGCAAGGTGTTGAGCTTCGTTCTCGACACGGGCATGCCCGGCCTCGAGCAGTCGAAGCCGCTGCGGAAGATGGGCATGCACTCGTCGCCCACCGGGCAGCTGTTCCTGAGCGACGTGCGGGTCGGGCTTGATCGCCTCATCGGCGAGACCGAGGAGGCCGCCGCCGGAGGCGGCCGCAGCGCGGCGAAGGACACGTTCTCGATGGAACGCAGCGGCGTCGCCGCAATGGCCCTGGGCATCATCGAGCAGTGCCTCGAAGTTTCGGTCGACTACGCCAAGAATCGCGTGCAGTTCGGCAAGCCGATCGGCGATTTCCAGCTGATCCAGCTCAAACTGGCGAAGATGGAGGTCGCTCGTCTCAATGTGCAGAACCTGGTGTTCCGCACGATCGAGATGGGTGCTGCCGGAAAAGGTCTTTCGCTGGCCGAGGCCTCGGCCATGAAGCTCTACTCCGCCCAGGCCGCAACCGAGGTCGCACTGGAAGCCGTGCAGCTCTTCGGCGGCAACGGCTACATGGCCGAGTACCAGGTCGAGCAACTGGCTCGAGATGCCAAGGTGTTGCAGATCTACGCCGGCACCGACGAGATCCAGGTCACTCACATCGCCAAGGCCCTCCTGAGCCAATAGGAGGCGCGGGTGCCCCCGCACCCTCCCTTGCTCTGCGACCATGCAGGGGTGAACATCCGGCGGGCGGCAACGGCGGGCGACCGGGCGGTGCACGGTCGTCTCCCTCGACATCCGCGATGGGCTTTGGCGGTCGCCACCGCGCTGATGGCCTCTGCGATTTCGGTCGTGGCCGCCGACCCCGCCAGCGCGGCGATCGTGTCGCTGTCGCCAACCACGCTCACTGTCGATCCTGGCGGCGGAGCGAGTTCGACCATCTCGGTGACCTCGGACAGCGTGTCCTGCCTCACCCTGCGACCGTCCAATGCCGATGTCGATGCGCAGGCGTCGCCCCCCTGTGGCGCCGGCAGCAACTGGAAGTCGACGCTGGCGGTGAGCGTGTCGGGCGACATCTCTCCGGGGTCGTACTCGGTTCGGGTCTTCGACGAGGAGGGCGGGGATGCCACCGGTCGGACGCTCACGGTCCGGGTGCGCGACACCACACCGCCCCCTCCCCCGGCGCCGACGACCACCGCAACACCGACGACCACGTCGACCACGTCAGCTCCGTCGACCTCCTCGTCCACGACCACGTCATCAACGACCACGTCGACCTCGACCTCGACATCGACGTCGACCTCGACGACCACGACGACGGCAAGGTCGTCGGCGCCCTCCGGCGCCGCCAACGCAAAGGCCGTGTTCGCCGACCTCGAGACCCTCGTGAAGTCGGGCCTCCCCGACAACGGCGTATTCCTACCGCTCCTCGATCCCGCTTTTCGCCGGTGCCTCCCGCTCACGTCGCCATGTGCCGGCAGTGGGATCGTTCTCGTGCCGGCGCGCACGACGTCGGTCACCTGGACGCCCGCGACGGCGTCGTCGCCCCTCGATCCCTCGCCTTCTTCGCCGCTCGTGCCCGTCGGCACTCCTCCCGCCGATGCGCTGTCCTTGCGTTACCGCCTCCCAGTACTCGATCTGCGCGGCTCGACGAACGTGGAAACCGCACTGCTCCGCACGTTTGACGCCAGCGGACGACTCGGGTTCACGCCCGCGTCATCGGCGGCCAACTCGTCGACAACACCTGACCTCCTCGGGGTCGTGATCGCCAGCGCCATCGGACCCCTCGTCGGCATCGGTCCGACCGCAGCCGCGCCCCCCTCGGCCGGCGCCCGATCGACGAGCCCCTTCGGGCGACCCTCGGCCGTGCGCAGCGACACGTTCACTGAGGCTGCGCCGACGTTGGTCTTGCTGCCCGGAGCCGAGAGCCGACTCATCCACGCCATCCGTCCCGATCCATCGTGGGAGGCGGGCATCGACATCCTTCCGCTGTACACGAGCGGATCGCTGCCCTATCTGGTCCGGGCTGTCGACGGGCCGCCGGGCCTCTACCTGGCGCGGCCGGTCGACATGCGCGCGCTCCAAGGCAAAGAGATCGCCGGCCCCGCCGGCGCTGACGACGGCGCCCGCTCGCCGTTGGCCGTGCTCGTTGCCGTGGGCATCGTGGCCGCCGCACTGACGGCCGCCGCCGTCTTCGCCCGGCGTCGTCGGCGCCTCCCTCAGTAGGCCTCTCGAAACATCACGCTGATGCGCGGTCCGGCGATGGCGCACTTGGGGATCGAGTGCTCCCAGGTTCGCTGGCAGGTACCGCCCATCACCACCAGATCGCCGCTTTGGGGAACGATGCGCACCGACGGGCCGCCACCCTTCGGTCGCAACAGGAACCGTCGTTGCGCGACGAGCGAGAGGATGGCGACCACCGTCTCCGTCCGGACCCTGCCGATGCGGTCGCCATGCCAGGCAACGCTGTCGCG
>JBKJLN010000123.1:0-3949 GCA_046596935.1 Acidimicrobiales bacterium | reverse complement strand
TGGCACAGCTGGCCCGGAACGAAGCCATCGCCTGCTTTGTCGCTGCCGGCATTGACGTCGCTTCCGAAGACGAGGACCGCGAGCGCAGAGGAGACCTCCTCCACGTGAAGCCCATCGACGGACGCCACCGCGGTGGGGGCTCGACGTGGCAGAGCCTGGCTCGGGGCACCGGCCGAACCGAGGCCGACTACCTCAACGGTGAGGTCGTTCTGCTCGGTCGAACCCACGGTGTGGCGACGCCCGTGAATGCCGCCCTCCAGCAGGTCGCCAACCAGTTGGCGGCGTCGGGTGCGCCACCAGGCTCGATCTCTGTCGAGACCCTCGAAGCTCGCGCAGGGATCACCTAGATCGTAGAAAGCGCCGGATCGGCAATGCCGGCCTCGGTGAACCCGAGGGCCCGCAGCGCACACGAGTCGCAGTCTCCGCACGGAACGACGCCGCCCCGGTAGCAGGACCACGTCAGCTCGAGGGGTGCCCCCACCTCGAGGCCGAGACGGATGATGTCGGCTTTGGTGAGGTCGATCAGAGGGGTCAAGACCGCCACCGGTCGTCCTTCCACGCCGCGCTTGAGGGCAAGGCGCGCCGTCGCCGTGAACGATTCGATGAAGGCGGGGCGGCAATCGGGATACCCGCTGTAGTCGAGGGCGTTCACGCCGATGGAGACCGACGCGAGGTCACGCGCTTCGGCCACGCCCATGGCCACGGCGAGAAAGATCAGGTTCCGCGCAGGCACGTAGGTGACGGGGATGTCGTCGCCGCCGGACGGATCAGGCGAGGGGATGGCCACGGAGACATCGGTGAGGGCGGAGCCTCCCCACGCCGACGCGTCGAGCCGCACGACGAGCGGGTCGGCGCCGAAGTGGGTGGCGATCGCCGCTGCGCGCTCGAGTTCGATGCGGTGACGCTGGCCGTAGTCGAAGGTGAGCGCGGTGAGCGTGTCACTCGGATGGGTTTCCGACGCCGCCAGGGCCAGGCAGACGGTCGAGTCGAGGCCGCCGGAGAGCACGACCAGCCGGCCGCTCATCGACCCTCCCGCTCAGGCAATGATCTCGACGAAGCTGTCGGGCGTCTCCCACAGTCGGATCCGTGAGACTGCGAAGTCGGCGGTCTCGATCGACTTCCAGACCTCGGCGGCGAGCAATTCGGCGGTGGGGTTGTCGAGCAGGTCGTTGAGGTAGCGGTGGTCGAAGCGGTCGATCACCTCGCGCTGCACGACCACCTTGAGATCCGCGAAGTCGACGACGATGCCGTCGGGTCCGACCGGGCCCTCGACGGTGACTTCCAACCGGTAGCTGTGGCCGTGCAGGTTGCGGCACTTCCCTTCGTGCCAGGGCAACTGGTGCGCCGCCTCGAACCCGAACACCCGGCTCACACTCGTCCGCATGCGAACAGGCTACGACGCGAGCACGGCGCAGCGAACCAACGAAGAGTGGGCACGGAGGGACTCGAACCCTCACGCCGGAGCACTGGCACCTAAAGCCAGCGTGTCTGCCAATTCCACCACGCGCCCGTGCGCAGAACCGTAGACGCGAAGATCCCCCTGACTGGCGGGAAGTCAGGGGGCCCGTCATCAACAGTCATGCCCACCCCCACCGGCCCGCAAACCAGGTCGCCAGAAAACTTTGGGAGCAACCCGGAGGTAGCGTGTCGGGCATGTCCTCGATCTTCGTGCCCCCTGTTCCTCAGATGATGGCCGGCCCCGGCGACGGCGGTGGCTGGGATCTCTTCCAGCAGCTGTTGCGCAAGCGCATCGTGTTTCTCGGCGACGCCATCGACGACAAACTCGCCGGCGTCGTCTGCGCCCAACTCCTCCTCCTGGCCGAGGACTCCGACAAGGACATCGCCGTCTATATCAACTCTCCCGGAGGCTCGGTGACCGCAGGCCTGGCCATCTACGACACGATGCAATACGTCCCCTGCGATGTGTCGACTGTCTGCCTCGGCCTGGCCGCTTCGATGGGCCAGTTCCTGCTCTGCGCCGGCACCCGCGGCAAGCGCTTTGCCCTCCCGCACAGCCGGGTGATGATGCACCAGCCCCTCGGCCAGTTCCAGGGCCAGGCGGCCGACATCGCCATCCAGGCCGAGCAGATCATCTACATGAAGCGGATGATGGCCGAGCGCATCGCTCAGCACACCGGCCAGACGGTCGAGCGCATCGAGGAGGATTCCGATCGCGATCGGTGGTTCACGGCGGAAGAGGCCCAGGCCTACGGCTTCGTCGACCAGGTCATCTCCCGCACCGCCGTCCCGAGCACGCCCGTTCCGTAGCCTTCTCGCGGTTCCGTCCGCACGAATCGAGAACGCGACGCACGGAGCGCCGGCGCACGCCGGCGCTCCGTCGCGTCAGAGGCCGAGGGTTCCGGTCACGGCATCGACGAGCTGTTGCACCGGGTCGACCGCCGGCTGCGTGATCGGGTCGACGATCGGCTGCGGGTCGGGCACGGGCGCCGGTAGTGGCACGGGGCTCGGAGGAACGACCCCGTCCGACGGTGCAGGTTGTGGGGCGGGCGCCGGAGCCGGCGCCGGCGTCGGCGTCGGCGAGAACGTCGGCGCCACAGGCGAAGCGACGGTGGCTGAAGGAGCCGAGTCGACGGATGTCGGGGCATCCGAAAGTGGGGGCTGATCGGGCGCCGGCGGGAGCAGCGAGAGCAGCGCCTTCTGCAGATCGAAGCCGCCGGCACGAGAGCGTTGGAGATCGACCAGAGCGGCAGCCGGGACGGCCGTGGCCGACGACGGGGCGCGTTCACCGAGCCCGAACCCCAGTCCGCCGGCCCCGACCTTCACCCCGAGGACGACGACGGCCAGCGCCAACAACGCCGCGACCGCAGCAGCGAGCACCCGGGTGGCGGCGATCGAAGGGGCGGCGAGGACGGGAGGCATTCCGTCATCAACCGTACGGCTCTGGGGCAAAAGGGACCATGGCGCGGCGTGTTCATTTCCGCCTGACCCGAAAGAACTAGTCATCGCCTCGGCGTCGAATTGGCCCCGTCCGCGTTGGACAAGCCGGGCAAGAACCGCCCGTGGACGAAGAGCCACGACGGAGATCGGGGAGATCTGGGCCGAGTCCATTCCTCGGTATCGGCATGTCCGTCGATTTCCTCGAGCGCGTCGTGGGTGAACGGCCGACCACGCCCAACCGTCTACGTCCCGCCGCCGTGGACGCCTTCATCGACGTGGAGGTTCTCGACAGCGTGCTCGAAGCCCGGGATCGATCTCGTTGGCATCGTCCGCAGGAGTCCTGCGGGCTCCGGGTCCGCCCGGGTGTTGTGGGGCTCGACGTGGCGCGCCATTGGGTTGAGCAGTGGGGCTGCCAGAGGAGCGAGGCCCGGAACACCGGCCCCATCCGACGGGCCGGGTTCGGAGGCCGGTGCCGGCGTCGGCGCCACAGGAACAGCGACGCTCTCCGAGGGAGCCGGCTCGAGCGATGTCGGTGCAACCGGCGCCGCCGGCTGATCGATCTCCGGCGGAAGCACCGAATGGAGCGTCTGTTGGAGAGCCGGGGAGGGAGCAGCGCGCTGGAAATCGACGAGAGCAGCGACAGGGACGGCCGTGGCCGACGACGGGGACCGTTCTCCGATACCGAACCCGTGCCCGAAGCCGTCCCCGTCGGCCCCGACCTTCACGCCGAGAGCGACGACGGCCAATGCCAGGAACGCCGCCACCGCCACCGAGACCACCCGGGTCACAGCGGTCGAAGGGGCGGCGAGGACGGTGGGCATTCCACTCCCAACGGTACGGCGGGGGGGCAAAAGGGAACATGGCGCGCCTTAGCCATTTCCACTCTCACCTGAAAGAACTAGTGCCGTCGGACTGGATTCGGCACCTCGAAAACGGCCTACGCCCCGACGGCGTGCACGCCTCCATCGACATGGAGGATCTCGCCGGTGGTCGCAGGGAACCAGTCGGAGAAAAGGGCGATGCAGGCCTTGGCCACCGGTTCGGTGTTGCG
>JBKJLN010000472.1:0-4542 GCA_046596935.1 Acidimicrobiales bacterium | reverse complement strand
GCCAGCCTGGTGTGCGGTCTCGCCGTGCTCGCCATCCTCGGTCTCATCGCCCTGTCGATGACCCAGAAGGCGATGCCGGCATTCCGTAGCGAAGGCCTGGGCTTCATCACGGGCACTCGCTGGGCGCCGAACGACAACGTGTTCGGCGCGCTGGCGTTCGTGTATGGCACCCTCGTGGTCGCAGCCATCGCAATGGTGATGGCCGCACCGGTCAGCATCGGGATCGCTCTCTTTCTCTCCGAGGTGGCGCCTCGACGATTCCGCAAGCCGGTCTCGTACTTCGTCGACCTCCTAGCGGCGATCCCATCGGTCGTCTATGGCCTATGGGGTGTCGTCGTGCTGGCGCCTTTCATCTTGGGTCCGTACCAGTCGGTCTCCGACGCCACCGGATCGGTGCCTCTGTTGTCCTCGTTGTTCGGGGGTCAGCCCAACGGCAAGAGCCTGTTCACCGCCGGCATCATCCTGGCGCTGATGATCACGCCGATCATCACCGCCATCACACGCGAGATCTTCGACACCGTGCCCTCTGGTCAGAAGGAAGCTGCGCTCGCCCTCGGCGCCACGCGGTGGGAGATGATTCGCGGCGCCGTCTTCCCCCACAGCCGAAACGGAATGGTCGGGGCGATCATGTTGGGCCTCGGTCGCGCCATGGGCGAGACGATCGCCGTCGCCTTGGTGATCGGCTCGAGTCCGCAGATCAGCGCGCGCCTCTTCGGCTCGGGCGACGATCTTGCCGCCGTGATCGCCAACCAGTTCGGGGAGGCCGGCGGCATCTATCGTTCGGCGTTGATCGGGCTCGGCGTGGTGCTCTTCGCCATGACGATTCTCGTCAACGTGATCGCCCGGGTGGTCGTGGGACGTGGACGCGAGACGAGGGTCGCGTGACTGCCACCACTGCTCGCCCGTCGCTCGACGGTTCGAGTGTTCGCCGCAGCCGCCGCATTCGGAACGTGGTCGCCACGGTCGCCGTGTACGCGGCGGTGGTGATCGCTGCCGTTCCCCTGGTCTTCGTGCTCGTCTACGTGATTCGCAAAGGCGCGGGCGTCTTCAGCCTCCAGTTCCTCACCGCTGACATCCCCGTGAGTTCCCGCCGTCCAGGTCCCGGAATGGGCCCGGCGGTCGTGGGCACGCTCGTGATCACGGGCGCGGCGACGCTGATGGCGGTGCCACTCGGCATCCTGGCCGCCATCTATCTGAACGAGTACGGCCGTACGAACCGCCTGGCTGCGACCATCCGGTTCTTGAGCGACGTCATGGCCGGCGTGCCTTCCATCGTCATGGGCCTGTTCATCTATACGGTCTGGGTTCTCCGATTCGGACAGAGCGGGTTGGCGGGTTCGTTGGCCCTCGGCTGTCTGATGCTGCCGATCGTCATTCGCTCGACGGAGGCGGTCCTGCGACTCGTCCCCCGAGATCTCCGCGAGGCGAGCGCCGCCCTCGGAGCCCGCACGTCGAGGACGGTGCTGTCGGTTGTTGTCCCAGCCGCCCTCCCCGGCATCACCAGCGGTTGCCTCTTGGCCGTTGCCCGGGCTGCCGGTGAAACCGCACCGCTGCTCTTCACCATCGGAACGGTGAGGGCCATAAACACGAACCTCGTCAGCGGGACGAACACCGCGCTGTCGGCACAGATCTTCCGCAACGCGCAGTTGCCCTTCGAGGCGGCGCAGGATCGCGCCTGGGGTGCGGCGCTGACCCTCATCCTCCTCGTCCTGCTGCTCACGCTCGTGGCCCGGGTCGTCAGCGCCCGCTTCACCGTCAGGTAGTGCGCCCCGACCTCTGGCGGCGATGCGTCGCCGAAGGTCTCGGCACGGGGTTCCTGGTGGCGGTCGTCGTAGGCTCGGGTATCGCCGCCGAGCGACTCTCCCCCGGGGATATCGGGCTGCAGTTGTTGGAGAACGCGGCCGCGACCGCCGGCGGTCTGGTCGCGCTGATCCTCGCATTGGGCCCGGTGTCCGGCGCCCACTTCAATCCTGTGGTCACGCTCGCCGACCGCTTCTTCGGGGGCCTCTCCAACCGAGAGGTCGCGGGCTATGTGCCCAGTCAGGTCGTCGGCGGATGCGTTGGCTCGGTGGTGGCCAACGTGATGTTCTTTGAGCCGGCGTTCCAACTTTCGAGCAAGACTCGAAGCGGCGGCGGTTTGTGGCTCGCCGAGGCCGTGGCCACCGTCGGCCTGCTGCTCGTGATCTTCGGAGTCGTTCGCTCGGGTCGTGCGTCGGCGGCTCCCTTCGCCGTCGGTGCCTACATCGGTGCCGCCTACTTCTTCACCTCATCCACGAGCTTCGCCAACCCGGCGGTGACGGTTGCTCGGATGCTCAGCAACACGTTTGCCGGCATCGCCCCATCGTCGGCGCCCCTCTTTCTCGTGTTCCAGGTCGTCGGCCTCGCCCTGGCGATCGTGTTGATCCGCGTGCTCTATCCCGACGTCGCCGATGGGCACGACGACGTCGTGGTGCCAATGGTTGCCGATCCCCGAGAGATGTCATGAACTCCGAGCCGGTCCCCGAGGTGCTCTTCGTCTGCATCCACAACGCCGGACGGTCGCAGGCGGCGGCTGCGTTGCTCGACCATCACGCCCAGGGCCGCGTTCGGGTTCGCTCGGCCGGGTCTGCGCCGAGCAAGGAGATCAACGCCGCCGTCCGGGACGTGCTCGCCGAGCGCGGTCTCGACATCTCCAAGGAGTTCCCGAAGCCGCTCACCGATGAGGCCGCCCAAGCCGCAGACGTGATCATCACGATGGGCTGCGGGGACGAGTGCCCGTTCTACCCGGGCAAGCGCTACCTCGACTGGGAGCTGGAAGATCCGGCCGGCCAACCGATCGAGCGTGTGCGGCCGATCGTGGACGACATCGATCGCCGGGTGCGCTCCCTTCTGGCCGAACTGATCCCATCGAGGACGGAAGGCCGCTCGACCGAGGGCTGCTAGCTAGGGAGACGCTCCGGCGCATGCGTCCGCTGCAGACACCTGGTGCACTCCTACAACAGGTTCGCCGCAAGTTCGGCGACCCGGGACCGCTCGCCCTTGGTGAGCCGGACGTGACCGAAGACATCGTTGCCGGTGAACACGCTGACCAGCACCGACAGCCCGCATGTGGCTTCGGAGAGAAAGGCGGCGTCGATCTGACTGGTGTCGCCCGTGAAGACGACCTTCGACCCGTCACCCAACCGAGTGAGGATGGTCTTGATGACGTCGGGCGGGAGGTTCTGGGCCTCGTCGACGATCACGAAGCTGTTGTGCAACGTGCGGCCGCGAAGGTGGGCCACCGACTCCATCACCAGTTGGCCGTTGGCCTTCACGGCGTCGATCACATGGCGGGCATCCTCGGGCGAGCGCCGTTCGGTGAGGGCCGAGACGGCATCGGCGATGGCCGCCATCCACGGATCGAGCTTCTCGTCGAGGGCGCCGGGGAGATAGCCGAGATCGGCCTTTCCGACCGGGATGACGGGGCGGTAGACGCAGAGACGGGCGTACTTGCGCTGCTCGACCACCTGCTCGAGCCCCGCAGCGACCGCGCACAGGGTCTTGCCCGTGCCGGCGCGCCCGTCGAGGGCGACGACCGGAACCGATGGGTCGAGGAGGTGAGCGAGAGCGAAGCGTTGCTCCTTGTTCCGTGGACGCAAGCCCCAGGCCTCGGCATCGGTGCCCACGGGCTCGAGGTGACCGTTGCGGCGCCGCGCCAACACCGACTGCGACCCCGACTGCAGGACCGCGAACGTATTGGTCGGAAGGGCGCCAGCGATCTCTTCCGCCTCGGGATTCCCGACCGAGTTTCCCGCGTAGATGGCGTCGATGACCGTGCCGTTCACCTGGTGCTCCGACCAGCCCGCCGAGCGGGGCGCCGCAGCGACGGCCATCTCCTGCTCGACCGCTTCGAGCCCGAACGTCGCCGCCTTCAGGCGCACGGCGGCATCCGCAGAAACGACCGTGACCTTGGGGGCCCGACCGAGCAGGCCGAGGGCGACGCCGATGATGCGATTGTCGGCCTTGTCCTCATCGAGGCCGTGCTCGCGGAGCCGGCCGAAGTCGACCCCGTTGAGGGCCACTCGAAGGGTTCCGCCTTCGGGTAGAGCAACAGCCGAAGTCAGGTCGCCGCCCATGCTCATGCGGTGGCGCTCGATCGTTCGAAGAACCTCGCGCGCGGCCCGTCCGACGGGGTCGAGGCGTTTCTTCAACCCATCCAGCTCTTCGAGGACGGCTAACGGCACCACGAGATCGCGGTCGCCGTAAGCGGCGAAGATCCCATCGGGATCAGCGACCAGCGCGCTGGTGTCGAGCACCAGCTGGGGGCGGGTCAGCTCGAAGACCTCGTGGAGCACGTCGGCGATATCGGACACGCGACCTCCTTGGCCGACAGGCCTTGCTGTCGGCACTCCACCCTGGATCCTCCGGCCGACGATCGGGTGGATGGTCCAACGACTTCACGTCCCGTCGGTCTAGGACGACTGGAAGGAAGGAAGAAGTAGCCCGCGCAGCGGGTCCTGCCTGACCGCCAGCTGGCGACGCGGTAGCCGAAGGTGAGTGCGCCGGCCGGGAACGTGGTCCAAC
>JBKJLN010000465.1:0-3243 GCA_046596935.1 Acidimicrobiales bacterium | reverse complement strand
GCCACGACGGGCAGCTCTTCGCTGTCGTCGGCGGCGGCCCATCCGGCGTAATAGGCGGCCGACTTGGCCGACTCGACCTCGAGCAGCATGTCGGCGCACTTGTGCTTGATCGCCTGGAACGAGCCGATCGGACGGCCGAACTGCACGCGCACCTTGGCGTACTCGACCGACATCTCGAGGCACTTCTGGGCGCCACCGACCTGCTCGGCGGCGAGGGCAACGGCGGCAAGGTCGAGGGTCTTCTGGAGGCCGGCGGTTGCGCCACCGTCGGTGCCGATGAGGCGCGCCGGGGTGCCTGCGAACTCGAGGCGGGCCTGCTTGCGGGTCTGGTCCATCGTCGAGAGCGACGTGCGGGTGAGGCCCGACGCATCACCGTCGACGGCGAAGAGGCTGAGGCCGGCGTCGGTCTTGGCTGCCACCAGGATCAGGCTGGCGATGTGCCCGTCGATGACGAACATCTTGTGACCGTCGAGGGTGTAGCCGTCGCCCGCCTTGGTGGCGGTGAGGGTGACGCCGTCGAGGTCCCAGCGGCCGCTGTCCTCGGTGATGGCCAGGGTGGCAATGGTGTCGCCGGCGGCGATGCCAGGAAGGAGCTCCTTCTTGGCGGCATCATCGTCGCTGGTGAGCAGGGCGTTGGTGGCCAGGGCCACGGTCGAGAAGTAGGGCGCGGCGAGCAACGCCCGACCCATTTCCTCGAGAACGATGATGAGCTCGACGTAGGTGTAGCCCGATCCCCCGTACTCCTCGGGGATGGCGAGACCCTGAAGGCCGAGCTCCTGGCCCATCTGGCTCCAGACCTTTTCGTCGTATCCCTCGGTCGTCTCCATCAGGCGACGGACCTCGGTTTCGGGCGACTTGGATTCGAGGAAGCGGCGGACGCTCTTGCGCAGCTCTTCCTGCTCTTCGGAGAAGGCGAAGTTCATGCCCGGGACGGTACTTCGGCTCTCGAAGCTCGTCCACTGCTAGCGTGTACACGCGTGCTACGTCATCCTCCCCGCCCATCTCCTGGTCGCTTCTCGTTCCCAATGGTGGTCAGGGCACGCGCTGGCGACGGAAAGCCGTGACCGACGGGGGCCCGAGCAGTCATTTGGCACGGGTCGGCATCCGCGACCTGCGGAACAACGTGGCCGCCGTCGTGCGGCGGGCTGCGGGCCGCGAGCGGGTTGTCGTGACCTCCGACGGCGTGCCCGTGGCGGTGCTCGGACCGCTGGCGCCGGCCGCCGGCGCCGTCACCCTCGACGACCTCATCGCCGCCGGGCTGGTGATTCCGCCCGGGCGCCGCGACCATCCGTCGGCGCCGGAGCCCGCCAGCCTCCCCGTGGACACCCGCAGCAGTCGGGTACTCGACGAGTTGCGCGGGGCGTGAGTGACGCTCTTCCTCGACACCTCAGCTCTCCTACGGCGCTATGTGGACGAGCCCGGTCGCGATCTCGTCGTCGACGCAATGGCCGAGGACCCGCTTTGGGTGGCCAGCGCCCTCGCCCGAACGGAGGTGATGGTGTGCCTCCACCAACTGGCTGCCGGTCCGCGGCAACAGACTCGATTGTGGTCGTCCTTCCGTGACGACTGGGATGCCTTCGCCATCGTGCCTGTTGACGATCGATGCCTTGGTCGCGCCGTGGAACTCGGGTCGTCCTATTCCATGCGCACCGTCGATGCCATCCACCTCGCCGCCGCCGACCGCATTCCCCGGCCGCTCAAGTACCTGACCTTCGATCGCCACCAGATCCCGGCGGCGGCCACGCTCGGGTTCGAGGTCATCAGCCCGGTTTGACTGGTCAGTACGTCAGGATGGGGCGTGGCCAAGGAACCGCCGTCACCGTCGGAGACCATCGAGGTGGCGGGCCGCGAGTTCACGGTCACCAATACCGAAAAGGTCTTCTTCGAGGAGCGGGGCGAGACCAAGCTCGACCTCGTCAACTTCTACCTCTCGGTCGGCGACGGGGTCATGGGTGCGATGCGCAACCGCCCGACGATGTTGCAGCGCTTTCCTCACGGGGCCACGGGCGAGTCGTTCTTTCAGAAGCGGGTCCCGAAGAACGCGCCCGACTGGCTGCAGACGACGACGGTCAGCACGGTCAACGGCACCACGTCCGAGGCGCTCGTCATCGCCGACCTCGCCCACATCGTGTGGGCCGTGAACCTCGGCTGTCTCGGCTTCCATCCGTGGCCCTTCGTCGTCGACGATCCCGATCACGCCGACGAGCTGCGCATCGATCTCGACCCGCAACCGGGCACCGACTTCACCCAGATCCGCTCTGCCGCTCACGAGCTGAAGGCCCTCTTCGACGAGCTGGGTA
Organism: Acidimicrobiales bacterium; assembly: GCA_046596935.1. Classification (GTDB taxonomy): domain Bacteria; phylum Actinomycetota; class Acidimicrobiia; order Acidimicrobiales; family CADCTF01; genus DATLED01. The sequence continues at coordinate 943 of JBKJLN010000465.1, read as the reverse complement.
TCACGTCGTGGCCGAAGACGACGGGAAACCGCGGCATGCACGTCTACGTGCGACTGCAGCCGCGATGGGATTCCTACGAGGTGCGGGCGGCCGCCGTCGCCGTGGCCCGGGAGCTCGAACGGCGACGACCTGACCTGCTCACGTGGGCGTGGTGGAAGGAGGAGCGCGGCGAGCGGATCTTCGTCGACTACAACCAGAACGCCCCCCACAAGACGGTCTTCGGGGCGTGGTCGGTTCGGTCTCGGGCGGGTGCGCAGGTGTCGACGCCGCTGCGGTGGGACGAGATCGACGACGTCCATCCGGACGACCTGACGATGGGCGTCGTCGCCGACCGGTTCGCCCGTGACGGGGATCCGTGGGCCGCCATCGGCGACGAGCCGCAGGCGATCGACGCGCTCCTCGAGATGTCCGAACGCGATCTGGCCAACGGGATGATGGACGCCCCTTGGCCGCCCGTCTATCCGAAGATGCCCAACGAACCGCCCCGCGTGGCACCGAGTCGAGCCGCCAAGCCCACCGACGGCGAAGATTGAGGAGAATGCGGTCATGAGCACGCTGCACTACGAGGACACGAACGTCGAGATCCACAAAGTCGTAGTGGGGCCGGTCGACAACAACGTCTTCGTGCTGAGGTGCAAGGCGACCGGCGACGCCGTGCTGCTCGACGCCGCCAACGAGCACGACCGGCTGCTCGAGCTGTGCCGGACCCTCGGCGTGCGGAAGGTGCTCGAGACTCACGGTCACTGGGATCACATCCAGGCCGTGCCGGCGGTGCGTGATGCCGGCTACGAGGTCGGCGTCACCGCGGCCGACGCCGCCATGCTGCCGAGCTACGACTTCGTGCTCGAGGACGACACGGTGATCGAGGTCGGCCGCGTGCGGCTGCGCACGATCGCCACACCGGGCCACACCCCGGGGTCGATGTGCTTCCTCGTCGAGGGCT
>JBKJLN010000437.1:0-5196 GCA_046596935.1 Acidimicrobiales bacterium | reverse complement strand
AGGTCAGCGACCTGGGCCTTCGTCGTTGTCGGCGTCGTCTACCGGGGTCAGGCGGTCGTCCTCTGGCCGTCCCCCCGGCGTTCCCTGTGCGGACCCGGTTCATAGTGGACACCGTGGCCGGGTAGCTGCCTGACAGTTCTCGGACGCGGCCCCGGTACGTGGGCGACAGCCTCGCCAAAACGAAGCGCACGATGAATGATGACCGACTGGCCTTACGGTCCCCGAGGTTGCGGAGCTGCTGCGGATCTCGAGGGCTCGACGCGCTCACGCGCGGATAACCGGCGTTCTCTCAAGGGGTCGATCGGCTGGGGACGATCGGTGATACGCAATGCAGCGCGCGATCGTGACGACGAGCACTCCTGCTCCCGGGATGATCCAAGGGGGGAAGATCGCACTCAACACGGCCGCGCCAATTGCCACACGACCGCTGACGTGTCGGAAGACCCCGAGCGCGGCGATCAAGGCGAGCGAGGCCAGGACGGCCAACCACGGCGCCAGGTTCGCAAGATCGTGGGCCGAGTCGATCGTGGCGTCTCCCACGAACTGGGCCGTCGGCGTGTCGCGCATGCCGGCATGAACCAGAGCGTCCACAACCCGAACGTTGCCGACGAGCACCAGGACGGTACACAGGAGCCACGTCGCGCTCGTAACGAGCATGACCGGCTGACGGCGCGCTGGCGGCGTTGCCAACAAAAGAATCGCCACGAGAACGACGGCTGAGAATGGTGCGCTGGCGCTCGAGAGATGTTCGGCCGCATGGCCCGACACGTCGTATCGGCTCGTGAAGAAGACGTTCTGCACAACGATCGAGATCGCGACCATCACCGGAACAGGCCACCAACGGCGCACATTGATCACGGCTCACCCCTCACTCGGAAGCTCATCGGCACCTGTCCATCAATCGGCTGATGCACGCTGGATTCACCGGCGGCCCACCAGTGTCTCCCGCTGGAAGCTCAGCGCGACGTTCGACCCAGCGATGAACCTCTCGAGACAGACGGGCATGACCACATCTATGTTGTCGCGCCCGACGTTCGTTTCGGTTCGGCTTGCGGCCTGTTGCTGGCGCGGTGTTGCTCTGTCGAGAAGAGCCGAGCCCACTCGGGCATTGCAGACGTAGATTCCGGTATGCGACCGTCGGACCACATCGAGGCCGCCCTCGCCGGTCATGACGAGCTGCTGGACGCTGTCAGGCGTTTAGATGAATCGGCATTTCGAGGGCCGAGCCTCTTGCCCGGATGGAACCGAGCGCGCGTGATCGCCCACCTTGCCCACAAGAGTCGATCCCATGTCAACGTGTTCGACGCCGCACGCGCACGAGAGGTCGGGAATCAGTACCCCGATGGCCAGGGTGCAGCCGACGCTGAAGCGCTCATGTGGTCGGAACTTCCTGCTCGAGAGTTGTGCCGCCAACTCGCAGGCAGCTTCGCTGCGCTCGCGGCTGCCTGGAGGAGGCTGCCGAACGACGAGTGGACCAACCGGGGGACATCAAGTGCAGGCAGCCGAACGATGATCGAGTTCGTCGAAAGGCATATGCGCGACGTCTTCGTGCATTACGTCGACCTCGACGTCGGATATCAACCGGCGGACTGGCCAGCGATCTTCGTACGCACCGAGCTCCCGAAGCGGCTTGGGGACCTTCCTGAGCGCACAGAGCCTGCCTTGCTCCTGGCATGGCTATTCGGACGCGCGCCATCGCCCGAACTGGGTCCCTGGTAGATCCAGGCGACTGGCACAAAGGGGGGACTCGTCAAACGTGTGGCCCCACAATCCCGGGATGGCGAACCGGACGAAGACGTGATGAGCATGCTGCTGCGGGGCGCTGTGGTCCCGGCCTACGCAGCTGGCCCTAGCTGAGCTGTCGGGTCAGACGCGAACGGCGCCCGGTGCGAGCGGGTTGTGTCCGCCGAGCGAGCCTCGGACCTCGTCGATGGCGAGACGGATGAACGCCTGCTGGTGATGGAAGGGCTTGACACGACCGGCGGCGATCGCCCCGGGATGTCCCCCTTGTTCACTGCCGAACGCGTAGTCCATCGCTGCATCGCTGCTCTCCCACAAGGACACCGACGAGATGAACGGCGGCCGTAGGACAGCGCTCGCGAAGAGGTTGCCCGACGCCCTCACGACGGCCTTCTCCGCAGGCTGACTAGCACGGAAGAAGGGAACGAAGCGCGAGAACTTCGTCTTCGCCAACGTGAGCACGAGCACCGGGCCGTCGTGTTCGACCCGGCGTCGCGTTGGCACCTCGTCACCGATGCCGGGCCACGCACCATGGATGCGCAACGGCCGGGCGTGCACTACGAGACCGCTGGCGAGTGCGGCGGCGAGTGGGTGCGTCGCCTCGAACTGCTCGAGGGTGATGTCGTCCTGCCAGAACGCTATGAGGCCGACTCGCCCGGGCGACGGCCGCGCCGGAGTCGTGCCGAAGGTGGCAGCAATCCCGGCGTTGGCCTGCAGGAGTCCGGGTATAGACGACGGACGCGGATGCCGGAGGAGGCCAAGCGACTTTGGCAGGCCCACGTCGGCGATGTGCACCGAGACGACGGTCATCGCTTCTCCCTCTGTCGCTCACCCTGGCAGCGAACGCGACGGACGCAACCGTAACCGTCGGCCGGTCGTGGCGATCCATCCGGGCAACGCACAGGCGGAGGGACCCAAATCTCTTGACTACAGACGCGACGTGCCGATCACGGCGTTCTTAGCGCAGGAGTTCCCAAGGGCGTCGGTCACGGGCTACCCACAAAGTCGGATAGTCGAGCAGCGCGTTCTGTCGAACCCTACGCTCGGCCGGTGATCGAGGACTTCGCACCGCGGGTCCGACTCGTGGCGACCGATCTCGACGGGACGCTGCTGCGGGAGGACGGAACAATCTCGGCCCGGACGGTGGCCGCAATCCGTCTGGTCCAAAGGGCTGGAGTGGTCGTCGTCCTCGTCACGGCGCGCAACTGGCGCTCCGTCATCGCGATCGGTGAGCAGGCCGGTGTGACCGGCCTCGCCGTCTGCTCGAATGGCGCCGTGGTCTATGACCTGGCGCGGCGACAGGTGCACCGTGCCGCAGCGACCGACAGTGTCTCCCTCCGACGGTTCCTAGCGGCGTGCGAGGAGGTCGGTGGTTGCTGCTTCGGTTGGGAGACCGCCATCGGCGCGTTCCGCACACCGGCGTACCACGAACTCGCCCAGCCGGACACGGGGTTGGTGCGCCGCTACCTCGACGCCATCGAGATACGCGATCACTTCGACCCCGAGCACGAGGTCACGAAGCTGGTCGTTCGCCACGCGACGCTCGGTATCGAAGAGTTGCTGGGGGCGCTCCTCCCCTACGCGAAGGGAGTGTCCTTGACGGTTTCCGGCGGCCGTTTCGTCGAGGTCGGGCCGGAAGGCATGTCCAAAGCCACCGCCCTCGCTGCACTATGCGCCGACCTTGGCATCGACGCCTCCATGGTCGTCGCCGTCGGCGACCACCACAATGACCTCCCGATGCTTCAGTGGGCCGGACGGGGTGTCGCCATGCGAAACAGCCAGCCGTCGGTTCTGGCGGCAATACCCGAGCACACCGACTCCAACGAGGAAGACGGCCTGGCTCTTGTCCTTGAACGCCTCCGCTGTTAGCTCGGTGACCGGCGCCGTGGAGCTGTGTACGGCTCGGCCGCTGCCCGGCCGCGCTCCTATCCAGAACTACAGAGCGTCCGCTACGGCCGGGTGAGCGCGTGCACCATGACCCGCCCGAATGCGGCGGAGGCCATGCGACTCCGCCAGCGAGGGTGACTACAGCCAGGCAATGCGGGTCAGGATCTCCTCGGCGACAGCCCGGATCGGGCGTTCGCCGTTGTCGACCGAGAAGTTCTCCTGTGCGGCTAGCGACAGGATGGCTTCCAACTCGACCGTGCGCTTGAGATGCCAGTCAAGTCCGCGCCCGGGTGGCATTCTTCGACGCAGACGATCCTCCCGAAGTGATGTAGGAGCGACGACACGCACGATGGTGATGTCTGCGTCCGGTACCGCGTTCTTGAAACGCTCCTTGTCAGCTTCATCCTCGAGTACATGCGCGAGCACCAGGCGCTCCGCGCCGTGAGCTCGGAAGTTGGGCCACAGCAGGCTCAGGTTCTCGAACATGAGGTCAGCGTTCCAACGCGACGACGCGGGCCACTGCGCCGCAAGCGCGTCCAGGTCGACGACGGCATTCCCCATCGCACGCTCACTGAGGAGTTCACCGATCTCATACGCAACCGTCGTCTTGCCGACGCCGACTGTGCCGGTGACCACGAGCACCGGGACGGGTTTAGGCACAGTCCGAGATCTTGCAGCATCGACGGCCGATGAACAACGGAAACGGCTACTTCGGCTGTCACCGACTCGAGCGGCAGCTGGCTCCAGCCAAGCGAGCCGCCAACGCTCCCGCCCTGGATGACCCCGAGACCGCGGCCTGCGAGAGGCGCTCAGACGCTCGCAATCCGGCGGCCGGTCACAACGTGAGGACGTCGAAGTCGCCTGGAACGAGAGCGCCTGGGACGTCCTCGGCTCGAACATCGTCGCCGAGGTGGGTCAGCACGAAGCGCACTTGTGGGTAGAGCTCTTGGAGCCGACGGACCGATGGCACGTCCATGTGCGTCAGCGGCAAGTGGCTCGGCGCGTGGTGATCGTTGCATTCGGTGACCAGCACATTGCAGCTCGCAGCGATCTCCATAAGTCCATCACAGGGGCGGGTGTCGCCGGTGTAGCCGATGATGGTTGCCCGTTCGAAGAGAAATCCGAAGCATCGGAGGTGGTCGACGTGCTCAACCTCGACGCCGCGCACTCGAGTCCCAGCCTCTTGCTGCCACCCCCCGGTGAGCTCGACGAACCGAAGGTCGAGTCTTCGAGCCGCGGCGGCGATGTTCGGGACACCACCGACATCAAGGAGAGTGTCGAAGTACGCCTCGACCCCTGGGGGGCCGAGAACCGTGAGGGGACGAACCCGGCGCGACCTCACAAATTCGAGCAACAGGAACGGCCAACCAAAAGTGTGGTCTGCATGGAAGTGCGACACCACGACCATGTCGAGTTCCTCGACGCTGATGCCGGAGCGTCGGAGATGGGGAAGCGCCGTCGGGGATGGCTCGACCAGGATCGAGCGGTCAATCACGAACGAGTTCCAGTATCGCCCAGCGGCGAGGAAGTTCCCGGTCCCCAAGAATGCCAACTCGGTCAAGATCGACA
>JBKJLN010000394.1:0-5952 GCA_046596935.1 Acidimicrobiales bacterium | reverse complement strand
GCCCGTCTTGGTCTCGGCCGGCACCCCGACGATCATCGGAGCGACTCGTGCACGAGGGTGAGGCCGATGATGGTTTTGGCGTCGACGATGGCGCCCGAGGCGATGAGGCCGGGGACGTCGTCGAAGCCCACCCGCTCGACGGTCATGTGGGCCTCCTCGATTCCCTGGCGATCCAGGCCGCACGGTTCGAGGTCGAAAGCGGCGAACACGTGCACGATTTCGTCGCAGAAGCCGGGTGAGTTGGCGAAGGCGCAGACCGCCTCGATGCGGCCGGCACGCATGCCCACCTCCTCGATGAGCTCGCGACGGGCGGTCTCGATCGGTGGCTCCCCGGCGACGTCACGAAGGCCGGCGGGGATCTCCAGCAACTCGGCATCGACGGGCGCCCGGAACTGACGCACCAAGAGGACGGCCGATCCCTCCTCGACCACCGGCACGACGGCAACGGCGCCGGGGTGGTGGACGACGTCGCGCTCGAACGTCGATCCATCGGGCGCCTCGAAGGTCGCCCGACCCAGGGAGATGCGATCACCTTGGTGGATGAGTTCCTCGCCCAGCTTGCGGAAGGCCGCCACCGCTTAGAAGTCGGGCAGCCGGGGGTTGCGACCCTCTGCCCGGTCCAGCGCCGCGCCCACGAACTCGAAGAACAAGGGATGGGGTCGGTCGGGCCGGCTCTTGAACTCGGGATGGGCCTGCGTTCCGACCCAGAAGGGATGTCCCGGGAATTCGATGAACTCGACGAGGCGTCCGTCGGGCGAGGTCCCCGAACATGACAGCCCGGCCTCTTCGAGGCGGTGGCGGAATCGGGGGTTGACCTCGTAACGATGGCGGTGGCGCTCGAACACGACGGGCTCGCCATAGGCCTTCTCGACCTGGGAGCCGGGCAGCAACTTGGCCACGTAGGCGCCCAATCGCATGGTGCCGCCCATGTCGACGATGTTCTTCTGCTCGTCCATGAGGTCGATCACGGCGTAGGGCGTGTCGGGATCGATCTCGCGGGAGTTGGCGCCGCTGAGGCCGGCGAGGTTGCGGGCCACGTCGATGACCATCATCTGCAACCCGAGACACAGGCCGAGGCAGGGCAGGTCGTTCTGGCGGGACCAAGAGGCGGCGGCGATCTTGCCTTCGATCCCCCTCGACCCGAACCCTCCGGGGAGCACGATGCCGTCGAGGTGGGAGAGACGTGCCTCGGCCAACAGGTCGGTGATCTCCTCGGAGTCGATCCACTCGATCTCGACCTTGGCCCCGTTGTGGAACCCACCGTGGCGCAGCGCCTCGGCCACCGACAGGTAGGCGTCGGGAAGGACGACGTACTTGCCGACGATGCCGATCTTCACCGGCGCCGTGGCCTTGTCGATCATCGCCACGAGCGAGGCCCACACCCGCATGTCGGGCTCACCCGGAAGGTCGAGCATCTTGCAGACATAGGTGTCGAGGCCCTCGTTCTGCAATACGAGGGGGATCTCGTAGATGTTGCGGGCGTCGGCGCAGTTGATGACCGCTTCGACGGGGACGTCGCAGAGATTGGAGATCTTCTTCTTCTGCCCGTCGGAGATCGGCGTGGTCGAGCGGCACACGATCACGTCGGGCTGGATGCCCATGCTGCGGAGATCGCTGACCGAGTGCTGCGTGGGCTTGGTCTTGTGCTCTCCCGTCGGCCCGATCAGCGGCACCAGCGTGAGATGGACGTAACAGACCTGATCGCGACCGACGTCGTTGCGGAACTGTCGAATTGCCTCGAGAAACGGGAGGATTTCGATGTCGCCGACGGTGCCGCCGATCTCGGTGATGACGACGTCGACGTCGTCGTCGGCCAGCCGCAGGATGCGGTCCTTGATCTCGTTGGTGATGTGGGGCACCACCTGCACGGTCTTTCCGAGGAAGTCGCCCTTGCGCTCCTTGGAGATCACGGACGAGTAGATGGCGCCGGTGGTGGCGTTCGACGTCCGCAGCAGGTTCTCGTCGATGAACCGCTCGTAATGGCCTAAGTCGAGGTCGGTCTCACCTCCGTCCTCGGTGACGAAGACCTCGCCGTGCTCGAAGGGATTCATCGTGCCCGGATCGACGTTGATGTAGGGGTCGAGCTTCTGCATCGTGACCCGTAACCCCCGGGACTTGAGCAGCCGGCCGAGCGAGGAAGCGGTGAGTCCCTTGCCGAGGGAACTGGCCACTCCACCCGTCACGAAGATGTGTTTCGTCACGGACTCTCACCGTACCCGTCGTTCCGGGTCTCGAGGGCGATGGACGCCCGGAATCCACCGGGAGCGGCCAAATCGCTCAGTCGTCGACCTTGATGCGGTCGAGATCGATCCGACGAAGACGTCCCGTACGGCCCCCGGTCGGGGTGTCGACGACCTCGGAGACGACCGCCGACGATCCCAGCCCGTCGATGCTGGTGACGGCCGCTCCCTCGGGCACCTTGGCCAGGGTCCGACCAGGTTGGCGGGCCACCACGATGCGGCCCTGCTCGTCCTGGACGAGGGCCTCGCCGTTCACCGCCCCCACCAGGGTCAGCCCGGGCTCCGAGACCTGGCGGGGAGCCGAGTCCGCGTCATCCAGGTCGATGATGGCGACCGCCGTCGTTCCGTCGGCCGAGTGCTCGGTGTAGGCGACGTGGGTCTTGTCGAGGTAGAGCGGTCCCGACTCATCGGGGCCACCGACGTCCGTGAGCGGTCGGGTGGCCCCGGTCTCGAGGTCGACCGCCACCAGGAAGTGCTGCTCCGCTTCGAGTGCCGGTCGTTCGACGGCGGTCACGACGGCCTGCCGCCCTCCCGGGGCAACGGTCATGCCGTGGCCGGTCCCGAACCCGACACTGGGCGCCAGAGGAATGGAGCCCCTGACCTTGCCGTTGCTGTCGACGACGGCCAGGCCGCCGGTTGGCACCGGCCCTTCGGCCACGAGGAGGGTGGCCCCGTTGCCGAACCAGGCGGCGTCGACCACGTGACTTCCCTGCTCGGTGATCGGAACGATCTTCCCCCGTTGGGCCAGTCCGAGGCCTTCCTCGGTCAGGACGGCCAGGCGGGTTCCGTCGCCGTTGAGCAGTCCCCGCCGTGCGCCGCTCAACACCTCACCCTCGCCGAACGGCCGATCGCCTGCGGGCGCCAGACCGACGACCCCCGGCTCGTCGGCACGGGAAGCCACTCCCAGGTAGACGACCGCCATCACCGCCACGGCGATGAGAACGCCGACGGCGAGGCGCCGTCCGCCGATCGCTCTCATTCCGCCCGCCGACCGGCGCGATCGAGCACGCGAAGAGGAGCGAAGCCGTCGATGATCCGGCTGAAGGACACGTATTCCGAGAGCCCGTTGAGGATGGCGAGAGCGGCCAACACGGCCAGCCGGGTGACGGGCGACGAGCTGGCCACCACCCCCAATCCGACGATGGCGCCGAGCACGTTGGCCCCCGTGTCGCCGAGCATGACTCGTTCGTGGAGGTCGTCGAGCAACAAGGCCAGGCCGCCACCGATCACGATCGCAGGCGCCCCGAGGTGCGACGAGAAGCCGCTGGCCACGACCAGGACACCGAACAGGAGCGCCGTCACCTTGATGGCCCGTCCGGGCGCACGATCGAAGAGGTTGCCGGTGTTGGCGGCGAGGGCCACCAGTGCGCCGTCGCTCAGCAGCGAAACGAGGTCGGTCTCCGGTCGGGCTGCAGCCACTGCGACCAGAGCCGCCGCTCCCCCGCCGAGCAACTTCAGGGCGCCGGTGGTCAGCCGACCTTCGCTCAGCGCACGGATGTGGCCCCGAAAGCCTCGCCGATCAGCATCGCCGGCGAGATCGTCGACGAGGCCGAGCAGGGCCATCGAGACCACGAGCACGAGCACGGCCAACCGAGTCCCGCCGAGTATCGAGTCCTGCCCGGCGATGGTGGCAACGACGACCCGTAGGCCTTCGACGACGAGCACGGCCGCCGCCAACACGAGACCGACGGCCGTCGGGAGCGAGCGGCCCCGGTAGTTCTGGCGCACGAACAGGTCGGTGGCGAAGACCGGCCGAAGCGCCAGCCACGCCAGGCGTGCGGCCAGGAATCCGACGACCAACCCGACGACGGCGGTCATCGGGTCATGCGCGCACGCCGGCGAGCTGCGCGCTCCTGACATCCCCGGTGCCGTCGGGATCGATCGGCGCCGGCGGCGGAGGTGGGGCCGGCGGCCGCGCCGTCGGCTCCTCGCGCTCGCGCGCCAAGGCCAACATCGTCAGGAACGGCCCGAGATACACGAACACGAGCGCCGTGACGACGACGCCCGAGTCGTTGACGGCGTACCCGAGCAGTCCGGCGGCCAGCGCACCAACGACGCCGGCCCGCACGGCCGAGCCGGGAGGAAGGAGATCGCGCCAACCTCGAGCCCACCCGAGGACGTAGAGCATGTAGGCGGCAATGACCACGACCGACCAGCTCCAGGGCGAGCGGAAGCTGCGGAAGTTCGCCGCCAACTTCCGAGAAACCGTGGTGGTGAACACACCGAATCCGTTCGTTCCGATGTCGGCCACCAGCCGGCCGAGGTGAGTTCGACTCGAGGCCGGACGCAAGACGTCGATCCCCGCGGCCAGGGAGAGGGCCACCAGGGTGACGAACCCGGCGATCACGAACGCCCGCACGCTCACCCGCCGGCCGCTGAGGGCGAGCAGCGTGAGACCGAAGACGGGCACGAGCGTGAGGATGCCGCCAACGTCCGATCCGAGGCTCGGAGCCCCGTCGATCACGACCACGAAGGCGAACAGGCACGCGACCGCGAACAGCGCCTCGCGTCGTCGCGGGGCGTAGAAGACATGGATGGCCCCGAGGATGACGGTGGTCGAGGCCAGCGCGGCGAACGCCGTGTTGCCGAGACCGGTGAAGCGGGCGGCGGTGTGGAGCGAGTACCCGAGCAGGCTCGACGTCTGCAGTCGGGCACCGGTGGCGACGTCGAGGGCGAGCAGCGCGACGGTGAGCCCGAGGATCCACGCCAAGGGACTCAGCGCATGCCGGCGGGCGCGCCCGGCCAGGGCAACGATGCCGACATCCACCGCCACCAGCACCGCGACGCCCACAGGTCCGAGGTCGGCAACATCGGGGATGGCCCGGAACACGAAGGTGGCCAGCGGATAGGCGGCGATGCCGAGCACCATCGCCCGCAGCGCTCGGCCCGAGCGGCCGGCACCACCGAGACGCCCGAAAGCAACGATGGCGAGGAGGTAGAGCACCGCTTGGAGGATGATGTAGGTGAGCGTCAGTGGAAGGTAGATGCCCTCTCGATAGGCGGCGTCACGGTCGAGCTTGCGGAATCGGTCGAGGTCGACCGGGCCAGGTCGGTAGCGGAGCGGATTGCCGATCATCCCCTCCGGAATGGGGACGTCGAGAGCTTGCAAGACCGTCGGGGCGAGATCGGTGAGGGTCACGACCCCAGCCCGGCGAGTCGACGGTGAGTGGAGGTAACCGGGCGCGACCCCGGCACCGTGCACCACCGTCGGCGTCAGGTGCCAGTCGCGTGTCGGCGGCACCACCGAGACGACCACGAGAAGAGCGTCGGCGGGCAACCGATCGATCACCTGGGCCAGCAGGCGGTCGGTGTCGGCCAGCGCCCGGCGGCGGGCCGCTTCCCCGGCGGCGGCGGTTGCCAAAGGCGCGAACTCAGCCGCGCGATCCAGATCTCCCGGGTCGACGAGAACGACATCGGCCTGGGCCATCGTGTCGTCGAACGCCGAGAGCATGGCGGCCCCACCGGCTCGGTAGCCGAACGGTGCGGCGACGTCGGCCCGCAGCAGATCGCGACTCACAGCCCCGAAGTCGACGTCGCCGCTGCCGTCCATCATGGCGGCCGCCGCCGGGCGCAAGACGCTGGCCCGCTCACTGGCGGTGTAGCCCGTGTCGGCGTTGCCCACGACGGCGGTCGTCCTTCCCGCCCGATGGAGGGCGTCGGCCAGCGCTCCGGGATAGCTCGTCAGATAACGCCCGCCGTTGAGCCTCCGGGT
>JBKJLN010000306.1:0-6089 GCA_046596935.1 Acidimicrobiales bacterium | reverse complement strand
TCCTCGATCTGATCAGCCACCTTTCGGGGCTGGCGGACGAGGACCCGCCATCCGAATCGGACCGGCACCCAACCGAGAGCCACCAAGCGATTCTGTCGATCAAAGTCCGCTTCCATGGCCTCGGGTCTTCCGTGGACTTCGTATCCGTCGACTTCCAGGAACGCCCGAACATCGGGATAGGCGAAGTCGACCCTGGCAACGAAGCAGCCTCGGGCGTCGACGACGTCGTACTGGAAGACCGGGCGCTCGATGCCGAACCGGGCGCAGAGTTGCGCCAGTCGAGGTTCGAGCATCCCGTCCGGTCGAGCATTCCCGAGGGCCCGATCGTCGAGGACCTGGCGAAGGACTCCGCACCCGTTCCGTCCCCGTTCGGCGAGCTCGACTCGAACCCACTCGAGTGCGGCGACCGAGAAGCGCTCCGCGATCACGCCCCGCTCGAGGCAGTCGCGCACGTCGCGGTAGGGAAGGCTTGCGCCCAGCTCGAGCATCGTCCGCAACGGGTCCGTGGCCGGGATGCGCCGACGGTGACGCACGAACTCCGCCGGGAAGTCGGCCGTTCGATGCACCCGGACGCCAACGAGCCGGGGCTGGCGCGGCGCAGCAACCAGCACCTCCGGTCGATCCGGTGGCTCATCCCACAGCCCCCAGAGCCAGGCTGCGCTGACATGCGAGGCCGCTGCGCCAGGGCCGGCTGCGAACACCGCAGCGATGGTGGCTGCCTCGGGTGTCCTTGGCGCTCCAGCAAGCAGGTACACCCCTCGGTGCACCACAAGCAGACGGCCGCACGCGATCCAACCCTTGATCTGGTCAGCCGACGCTCCTGCTTCCAACAACTGCGGGCGGGTCACGGTGCCGTACTGGCGCGCGGCAACCCGGTCCACCTCTGTCCACGAGACCATTCGCCAGCCCCTTCCTCGATCTGTGTGCGTTTGGGGGCCGCAGGGGCCCCGAAGTGCGCGCAAAACGCATTCGGCTGGAGGGGGAGGTGGCTCGGAGGACCAGTGTGGCACCGGGCATAGGCTTGGGCCATGAGTGATGTGGTGATCGTCGAGGCCGTGCGCAGTCCGATCGGACGTCGGGGTGGGGGGCTTTCGACCCTGCACCCGGCCGACCTCTTGGGCCAAGTGCAGAAGGCGCTGCCCGAGCGGGCGGGGATCGACCCGGCGACGGTCGACCAGATCGTCGGCGGGTGCGTCACCGCCGTCGGCGAGCAGTCGTTCAACATCGCCCGCACGGCCTGGCTGAGCGCCGGCCTCCCCCTCACCGTGGCCGCCACCACCGTCGACGCCCAGTGCGGATCGAGCCAGCAGGCCACCAACCTGGCCGCTGGGCTCATCGCCGGCGGCACCGCCGACATCGCCATTTCCTGCGGCGTCGAGTCGATGAGCCGCATCCCGTTGGGGTCGAGTACCCGCAACGGGCCAGGCCGGGCCATCCCCAAGAGCTACTTCGCGCAATACGAGATGACCAGCCAGTTCGAGGGCGCAGAGCGCATCGCCGACAAGTGGGGCATCACCCGAGCCGACACCGACGCCTTCGGTCTGCAGAGCCAGCAGCGGGCCGCCCGGGCGTGGGCCGAGGGCCGCTACGAGCGCGAAGTCCACGCCGTCACCGCTCCCGTCCTCGACGACGAAGGCAATCCCACCGGTGAGACCTACGTCGTGTCGAAGGACGAGGGGCTACGCGAGACCAGCCTCGAGAAGCTCGCCACCCTCAAGCCCGTGGCACGCGAGGACGGCGTTCACACCGCCGGCACGTCGAGCCAGATCAGCGACGGCGCTTCGGCTGTGCTCCTCATGTCGGCCGAAAAAGCGAAGGCGCTCGGCCTCGAGGCTCGGGCTCGCATCGTCAGCCAGTGCCTCGTGGGTGTCGACCCCGTCCTCATGCTCACCGGCCCGATCGACGCCACCCGGAAGCTCTTCGACCGCACGGGCATGACCATGTCCGACATCGACACCGTCGAGATCAACGAGGCATTCGCCTCGGTCGCCCTTGCTTGGGAGCGGGAGATCGGCAACGTCGACATGGAGAAGGTCAACCCCAACGGTGGCGCCATCGCCCTCGGCCACCCGGTCGGCTGCACGGGCGCTCGACTCATCACCACCGCGCTCCACGAGCTCGAGCGAATCGACGGAACCAACGCCCTCATCACGATGTGCTGCGGCGGCGGACTCGGCACCGGGACGATCATCGAACGGATCTAGGCATCGAACGGATCGAAGACGCGTCTAGGAGCCGGCCAGCGCAGTGACGGCCGCTTCGAGGGCGGCGTCGCCGACGACGTTGTCGAAGCGCTGCTTCACGATGCCGTCGGCACCGATGAGGAAGACCCACGGCTCCTGGGTGTCGCCGACGCCGTTGCGGGGCGAGATCCACTCCGCCGCCGCCGGGTTCACGACCTTCTTCTCGAAGTCCTTCCAGACCTCGAGGTGGACGAAGGCGACCCGGTCGCCGAAGCGTTCCGCCAACTTGGCCACGCTGTCGGTGATGGGCCCGCAGAACCGGCTCACGCAATAGACCGGCGTCGACACGACGACCACGAGCGGCTTGCCGGCGGCCAGGGCGGCGGCAATCGACGTGGAGTGCAACGCCGCATCGGGAATGGGATCCCCGTCGTGAGCACGGCTGTCGATGGCCACCGGGTCGACGCCGGCGGCGCCGGCCGTCGGGTTCTCCGTCCGAGGCGCGGGCTTTCCGGGGAACGGCAATTCCGACTCGGCGACGACCTCGAAGGGCGAGTTGGCCGAGACCACCTTCCCGCCGATCGTCGCCGAAACCCGCACGCCCCAGAAGCCGGGCGCATCGAAGCGGACGCTCTCGGCGGCGTAGACCCCCAGGCCCTCGGACGGATTGGCCTCGCGCGGCCCCGACGCTGACGGATCGACCGTCTGGCCGGCCACGGGAAAGAACGTGGCCTCCGTCTTCATCTTCGGCTGCGGCGGATCGACGGGCTTCTCACGCGTGCCGAGATAGAAGAAGTCGAGGTCGACCTTCCCGAAGCTCACGACTTTGCCGGTGCCGTTGCCGGCGAGGGCCGCCAGAAACCGTTGGTCCTGCCCGGCGACGAGTTCGTAGCTGGCCACCTGGGCGACGAAGGGGTCGTCGCCACCGGAAACGAGCGGGTCGCTCGTGGTCGAACCCGACGAGGGTCCGGCTGCGCCCTTCGCTCCCCCGTCACCGCCGCCGCACGCCGCGGCGAGCAGACCAAGAAGTGCAAGCACGGCGACAAGGGATCGAAAACGGCGGTCCATACGCGCAGTCTCGCCCATCACGGACACGATGAAGGAGCCGACCCTCCGGTGGCATCGATGGCTGCACTGACGGCAATCACGAGTTGGCGACGGTCCTCACCGGTGGCCTTCGACTCGACCGCCTGCTTGGCCTCGAGCAGTCTGGCGGCGGCGCTCCGGTCTTTGGCTTCGGCGGCGGCGGCGAGCTCGTGCAGTCGGCCGTGAGCATCCTCGAAGGCCCGATCAGCGGCCGGCTCGTTGCCGTCGTCGGCCGCTTTCGCCGAGGCACACACCGACACGAAGACAGCTGCGAACGGTCCGGTCGCTGAGGTTGCTTCGGCTGTCGACGCTGGCGATGACTTGCCGCACCCGACAAGGCCCAACCCGACCACCGCCGCGGCCAACCCGACCAGAGGCGCCCGGAACAATCGAAAGGGGGACGGCACCCGGTCAACTTGTCACACCGCCGGTCCACAATGGCGTCGTGCCCCGGCCCCTCGCATTCCTTTCGGTCGGAGCCGCCCTGGTGAGCGCGTGGTCGCTCGGCGCCTGCGGGCGGGCGGGCACCACCGCCGCCCCGAGGCCACCCGGCTCCGGCACGGTGGTTCGGGTGGTCGACGGCGACACCGTGCGCATCCAACTTGCCGGCCAGCAGGACGACGAATCCGTCCGCCTCATCGGAATCGACACGCCCGAGACCCACGGGCCCGGCGGCCTGCGGGAGTGTTTCGGCCAGGAGGCGACGGTCCGCCTGCGCCAGCTGCTGCCCGAGGAGACGGAGGTTCGTGTGGTTCGCGACGCCGAGGCCAGAGACCGCTTCGGACGGCTTCTCGCCTATGTCTATCGATCGCAGGACAATCGCTTCGTCAACCTGACGATGGCGAAGGAGGGATTCGCGGTTCCGCTGACGATCCCGCCGAACGTGGCCCACAGCCAGGAGTTCGTGGCCGCCTCGGCCGAGGCCAGAGACCACTCCTTGGGACTGTGGAAGCGGTGCGGCGGCGCTGACACCCCTCTAGGCTCCAGCCCGTGATCCAGCCGTGACCTCGCTGGCAGAACAGCTCGGCTACGGGCCCGAGGACAAGTTGCTCATCATCAACTGCGACGACCTCGGGTCGAGTCACGCCGCCAACGTCGGGGTCTATGAAGCCCTCCGCACCGGCATCGCCACCAGCGCCACCCTGATGGTCCCTTGCCCGTGGGCGCGGGAAGCCGCCAGTCGCTATCGAGGGGAGGACGTCGGCGTCCACCTCACCCTCAACGCCGAGTACGACCTCTACCGCTGGAGCCCGATCACCCACGCACCGTCGCTCCTCGACGGCGATGGGGGCTTTCCCCGCACCGTCGAGGACGTGTGGGATCACGCCGACATCGACGAGGTGCGCCGCGAACTCCGGGCGCAGGTCGAACGGGCGATCTACTGGGGTTTCGACGTGAGCCACCTCGACTCCCACATGGGCACGTTGCAGCTCCGGCCCGAATTCTTCGATGTCTACCTCGAGCTCGCCGTCGACTTCGGCCTCCCGCTGCGCCTCTCAGGGGCGTCGACCGAGCGAGTCATCGGTTTCCCGTTCCGACGCCTGGCCGCCGAAGAGGGGGTGGTCTTCCCCGACCACTTCATCCGCGTCCGCGGCGTGGGCAGCCGCAGCGCCCTCGAGCGCATGCTCGGGAATCTTCGACCGGGCGTCACCGAGGTCTACGTCCACCCGGCGGCCGACACACCCGAGCTGCGATCGCTCGCCCCCGATTGGTACGGCCGGGTCGACGATCACCAGCTGGTGACGACCGACCGCACCTTCGCCGCCCTCCTCCAGCGCATAGACGCCCATATGATCGGGTTTCGCCCCCTGCGTGAACTCATGCGGTCGCGCAACGCTCTCAGCTGCTGACGCCGGGCGGTCAGCGCTTGACGGCCGGGCGCTCCAACGCCAGTGTCCGGAACACCCTCGACACGGTGGCGTCCGCCGCCTTCGCATAGAAGCCGAGGGGCCCAACCCACGAGACCTCGACCGAGTCCAGGCCGGCGACTCTGAGATCGGTGGCAATGGCCCCGAGGAGCGCATTGCCCACGCCGCCCGTTCGTCGCACGGGGTCAGTGCCCATCGGCCCGAGCCACCCGAGCCGGTTCACCGAGTGGCAGCCGAAGCCGACAATGTCGTCGGCGGCGCCAGATGCCGCCACGGCGACATGGCAGGTGCCGTGCTCGATGGCTCGAGCGGTCTCGCCCACCCACGAGGGCCAGTGGCGGCCGACGAACGCCAGTGCCAACGCCGCGTCGTCGTCGGCGAGCACCCTTCGCAGCTCGAGACCTGGAGGAACGGGCGCCCGATGCTTCGCCGGAAACTTCATGTTGAGCTCGGCTCCGATCGGCCGGAACCCCGCCGCCTCGAACAGGCAGAGGGCGGCAGTGGCGTGGGCGTCGACCCCGGGCCAGAGGTAGAACGGCCCGCATCCGCCGACAGCCAACGACGAGGCGCCCTGCTCGACAAAGGCCCAGTTCTCCAGCGCAGCGACCAACGCACGCCCGTGCCGCCGACGCCGGTGCTCCGGATCGACCGCGAGGTACTGCACGAAGCCCACCCGACGCCCACGGACTTCGTGGACGACGGCGGCTGCGGCGCCACCTCCGTCCGGTAGTCCGAGCACCACCGATGGATCGGCGTCGTCCCAGCAGCAGGCTTCGAGTTCGTCCTCGGTCAGCGCCTCGCCCGGAAGGGCGACGTCGCTCAGCGCTGCGAGCGTTGGCGCGCGGTCACGGCCCCATCGCTCGATGCCTCTCGTCTCGTCAACCACGACGAGCGACGCTATGTGGCCGCGAGGGCGGGAAGTGGGTTCAGTCGGTGCCGGTGGGAATCCAGC
>JBKJLN010000073.1:0-9062 GCA_046596935.1 Acidimicrobiales bacterium | reverse complement strand
CCGGAGACGACGACGGCGGCCTCGTCGAGCTTCGGACCGGTGCGCTCCTCCACATGCTTCTGCTTGATCTTGGCGGCGTTGGTGGCACCGGCGTCCGGAGCCTCGATGGCTTCGACCGTGGCGGCTCCGCCACCGCTCTCCTCCGGAGCGAACGACTTGGCCCGCACGACGAAGAGGTAGGGCGTCTCGGTGGTGAGCTTGGCCTTGACCATGGTGGCGCCACCGAAGATGGCGTGCTCGGAGGTGCCGTCCTCGCTGAGTCCGACGAGGTTCGTCAACACACCGAGGTTCAACTTGGCCGACAGCCGAGCGGCGATGTCGCGGCCGTCGTAGCTCTGCGGAAAGAGAATGGCGTCGGGCTTGTTGCCGGCCGCGATCTGCGCGGCCAGGGCCGCAGCGACGGGGACACCCGGCAGGGAACCGCCGAGGTCGCCGACGTTCAGGACCTTCGTGGCTCCGAACTTGCCGAGGTCGGCGGCGTAACCATCGACACCCTCGCCCCAGGCGACAGCCTCGACCGTGGTGCCGATCGAGCGAGCCTTGGTGAGCAGCTCATAGGTGATGGAGGTGGGCTTGCCTTCGGCACTGGCCTCGGCCAGCACCCATACCTTGTCGAACGCCATCTCAGATCACCTTCAGCTTGTCGAGGAACGCAACGATCTTTTCGTGGGCGTCACCTTCGTCGGTGACGATTTCACCGGCCTGGCGCTCTTCAGCAGCCGTGACCTCGGTGATCTCCTGGGTGATGTTGATTTCGCCGTCGAGGCCGAGGTCGCTGACCTTGAACTCCTCGACCGGCTTGCCCTTGGCCGCCATGATCCCCTTGAACGAGGGATAGCGGGGCTCGACGACGCCGGCGGTCACCGTGACGAGCGCGGGCAACGGGCACTCGACCTCGTCGTAGCCCTCTTCCGTCTGGCGCTCGACCTGGACGGTGGTGCCGTCGGTGGTGATGCTCTTGGCGAAGGTGATCGACGGCAGGCCCATGAGCTCGGCGATCTGCACCGGCGTGGTGCCGGTGTAGCCGTCGGTCGACTCCGTTGCCGCCAGGACCAAATCGGGGTTGGCCCGCTTGATGGCGGCGGCGAGCACCTTGGCGGTGGTCAGGGAATCGGCGCCCTTGAGGGCGTCATCCGAAACGAGAATGCCCTTGGCCGCACCCATGGCGAGGGCGGTGCGGAGGCCGCTCACCTCACTGTTGGGGGCCATCGAGACGAGAGTGACCTCGCCGCCGCCGGCCTTGTCGACCAGCTGCAGGGCCATCTCGACGCCGTAGGCATCCGAGTCGTCGAGGATCAGCTTGCCTTCCCGGACCAAGGTGTTGCTGGCCGGGTCGAGGCGTCCGGGCGATGCCGGATCCGGAATCTGCTTCACGCAGACAACCACGTTCATGCGCCGATTCTGTCGTGAACCCGACACCGCTGACCAACTCGCCGAGAATCCTGTACGTTCCGAAGCCATGCCGGACCAGGTGCAGCTCGTGATGCCCGCCGACCCTGAGTTCCTTCGACTGGCCCGGGTCACGGCGATGGGACTCGCCAGCCGCCTGTCGTTCACCATCGACGAGATCGATGACCTCCGCATCGCCATCGACGAACTCGTCTTCGGCCTGATCGGCACTCGCGGCCGACCCGGATCGGTGACGATGATCTACTCCCTGCACGACGGCAGCCTCGAAGTCACGGGTTCGGGCACGTTCTCCGACGGGCTCCCCACCGGCGGCCTCACCGAACTGTCCGAGCTCATCCTGGACGCCGTGACCGACGAGCACGAGCTGTCGTCGAAGGACGGGAAGCCCACCTTCCGACTCCTGAAGCGCCGCAGCGAGGCCTAGGCATGGCCTTCGATGCGGTGCGGCGGCAAGAGCTTCGGGAGCTGTTCGTCGCCTTCGCCGCGTCCAGGGACGAAGGCCAGCGGGCCGAGCTGATCGAGTCCCACATCGGGTTGGCCGAGTACCTGGCGCGGCGATTCAACAATCGAGGCGAACCGCTCGACGACCTGATCCAGGTGGCCTCCACCGGCCTCATCAAGGCCGTCGATCGCTTCGAGCCCGAGCGAGGCCTCGAGTTCTCCACGTACGCCACCCACACGATCGTCGGCGAGCTGAAGCGCCACTTCCGTGACAAGGGCTGGGCCGTTCGCGTTCCTCGCCGCATGCAGGAACTGCATCTTCGCCTCACCACGCTCGTCAACACGCTGAACCAGCACCTCGGTCGAGCTCCCACGATTCCCGAGATCGCCCATGCCGCCGGCGTTTCTGAGGAAGAGGTGCTCGAGGCCATGGAGGCTGGGCAGGCCTACCGCTTCACTTCTCTCGACGCGCCGGTCGGTGGCGAGGACGGCGGCTCGCTCGGATCCACGATCGGCGAGGAGGACGACTCGATGGTCGACGTCGAGCACCGAGTCGCGCTGAGCCCGCTCATCGCCAAGCTGCCCCCGCGGCAACAGAAGATCCTGCACCTGCGCTTCTTCGAGGGGCTCACGCAGTCGGAGATCGCCACCCGCCTCGGCATCTCCCAGATGCACGTCTCACGCCTCTTGGCTCGGAGCCTCGCCCAACTTCGCCAGGACGCCACCGAGTAGTTGTGAAGTTGCTGCTGTTGGTCAATGCGTCGGCCTCGTCGGTGACGGCGCGAACGAGGGTCGTGATTGCCAAGGCGTTGTCGGCCGACCACGACGTCGAAGTGGCCGAGACCAGCCGGAGGGGACACGCCACCCGCCTGGCGCAAGGCGCCGTCGCCGACGGCGTGGAGTGCGTGGTCGTGCTCGGCGGCGACGGCACCCTCAACGAAGCCGCCAACGGACTGGCCGGAACGGCTTGCGCACTGGCGGTCCTGCCCGGAGGATCGACCAACGTCTTCGCCCGGACGATCGGGGTGGTCAACGACCCCGTCGAAGCGACCGGGCAACTGCTCACGGCGCTGGCCAGTAGGTCGATCGAACGGGTCGGCCTCGGCAGCGTGAATGGGCGCTACTTCCTCTTCCACGTCGGCATGGGGTTCGATGCCGCCGTCGTCGAGCAAGTGGAGAAGCGAGCGGGACTCAAGCGCTACGCCGGCCATCCGCTCTTCGTCTATGCGGGGTTTGCCACCTGGTTCCGCCACTTCGATCGCAGCCGCCCGCGCTTGTCCCTCGAGATCGGCGGCGGGGCCACGGTCGAGGATGCCTATTTCGCCATCTGCCTCAATACGAATCCCTACACGTATCTGGGGAACCGTCCGCTCAACATCGCCCCCGAGGCGGGCCTCGACAAGGCCCTCGTGGTCATCGGTATCCGGACGATGGCGTTCGTGCCCCTGCTGTCGATCATCGCCTCGGCATTGGGGGTCGGTGCTTCCGTCCGCAAGCACCGCAAGGTGTCGTACACAGGCGACGTGACCGAGGTGGTGGCGTCGGGGTACGGGCCCTTCCCCTATCAGGTCGACGGCGACTTCCTCGGAGAAACCGAGCGACTCGAGCTGCGCCACGAACCGGCGGCGCTGGCCCTCGTCCTTCCGGCGTAGAGCCCTCAGGCGAGCGCGGCGAGCGCGGCGCGGGCGACGTCGGGCACGTTGGTGACGATGGCGTCGACCCCGGCGGCGCGCACGAGCCACTGCACGCGCTCGGGCTCGTCGACCGTCCAGGTGTTGACCGCCAACCCGGCATCGTGGGCGGCGGTGACGAGTTCGGCGTTGACGACGAGGTGATGCGGGTGCAGGGCGGTGTGCCCGGCGTCGACCGCCCGCCCGAGGGCCCCGAGCTGATCCCAACGGGGCGACACCAGGTAGCCGGTGGCGAGGTCGGGGTTCAGCAACCGAACCCGGTCGATCGTGGCCAGGCTGAAGCTCGAGATCAGCACTTCGTCGCGGCCGGCGCGGGCGACCAACAGATCGACGACGGCGCCGGCGAGGAACTCGTCAGGATCGTGGTCGAGGTCCCCGTCGTTGTTCTTGATCTCGATGTTGACGAGGAGCCCAGCACAGGCGTCGAGTGCGGCTTCGAGGAGGGGCACGCCCGGGGGAAGATCGGTCACATCGAGGTCGACGATGGCCCGACCGTCGGGGAGGAGGGCGTCGTGGTGGATGACCAAGCCCCGATCGCGACTGCGGCGGACATCGAGTTCGACGCCGTCGGCCTGCTGCGCCCGGGCCTCGTCGAAGGCGGCCAAGGTGTTCTCGGGGCGGGCTACGGATGCCCCCCGGTGCGCCCAGATGCCCGTCATGTCCCTTCTGACCTACCTGATTTTCGAGAATGCTTGCAATAGCCAGCGGCAGGACTTTACCGTGGTCACAGCGAAGTTTCGTAGGTCTGAAACTCGCCTGACACGCAGCGGCCTCTCGGCCGCACCCTTCACTGCCGGCTGCTGGATCCGTTCATGTGAAGGAATTCACGTATCACCCGCCCTCTCTCTGCACCTGCTTCTTGCAGCCGACCCCCCCTGGAGCCACCCCTGTGTCGTTGACCTGGAGCCGCACGTTCGATTGGGACAACAGCGACTGGCGCGAAAAGGCCAGTTGCAAGAGCGTCGACCCCGACCTGTTCTTCCCGGTCGGCACCACCGGCGTCGCCCTCGACCAGATCGAGCAGGCCAAGTCGGTGTGCCGGGCATGCGAAGCCCAGCCGCAGTGCCTCGAGTTCGCCCTGGCCACCAACCAGGAGTCGGGCGTGTGGGGGGCCACCTCGGAGGAGGAGCGTCGCAAGCTCCGTCGCCAATGGAAGGCCAACCAGCGCCGGGCGACGCTGACTGCGTAACACTGGTTCGCTTCGCAAAAGCGTGCTCCGCTCACGTGCGGGCTGCTCGCTGGCGCTCCCGACGCCCCGCCTTGGCTCACCCGTGGTGATTACGCCACGTCTTCGGCTGAGGGCGGGCTGATGGGCACGACCAGGCGCACGGCGCACCCGCCTGCTGGGACCGTGGTCATCTCGATGGTGCCGGCCAATTGTGAGGTCACCAACCGGCTCACGATCGAGAGGCCGAGGCTGTCACTGCGCTCGATCGAGAAATCGGCCGGAAGGCCCTTGCCGTTGTCGGTGACGATCACTTCCAGCGTCTGACCGTCGTTGCGCAACTCGAGGTTGACGTTGCCTTCGGGCGGGGTCAGGCCGGCGTCCTCCGCCTCGTCGAAGGCGTGCTCCACGGCGTTCTGGAGGATCTCGGAGAGCACGACGGCCAGCGGCGTCGCCACCTCGGCCGGAAGCTCGCCGGCGTCGCCGTCAGCGGTGAATCCCACACTCCGCGACAGCGAATGGGCCGAGTCGAGGGCGACCCGGACCAGGTCTTCGATGATCTCGTCGAAGGGCACCTGCTCGACCGCCTCGCGGGACAGGATCTCGTGCACGCGTGCGATGGCCCGGATGCGCCGCTCGGCCTCCTCCAACGCGTCCTTGGCCGCCCGCGAATCGAGCCGGCGGGCCTGCAACCGCAGCAACGACGAGATCGTCTGCAGATTGTTCTTGACCCGGTGGTGGACCTCGCGGATGGTGGCGTCCTTGGTGAGCAGGAGCCGGTCGAGCCGTCGCAGCTGGGTCACGTCGCGTATGAGAACGACGGCACCGGTCGCTCCCCCGTCATCCAGAAGAGGGATGCAGCGCAGCAACACGATCACGTCGGCGCCCCGCTCGAGCTCGACGGTCATCGGGAACAGGGTGGCGAAAGCGGTCTGTACGGCGGCGGCGTCGATCCCGAGTTCGTCGAGTCGCATGCCCTCGGCGTTGGAGGAGATGCCCATCCGGTGGAGCGCGCTGACGGCGTTGGGGCTGCCGTATTCGATGCGGGCGCCGGCGTCGAGGACGAGCACGCCGTCGCCGACGCGGGGCGCTTCCTCGGCTTCGGTCGCGTCCTCGCCGCCGAAGGGGAAGTCGCCGCGCACGATCATCCGGGCGAAGCGGTCGAAGATCTCGACGTAGACCCGCTCGAGCTCGCCCGGCCGGCGTCCGACGGAAGGCGCCGACTCGCGTGTGAGGACGGCGAGCACCTCGCCCTTCCACCGCACCGGGATGCACTGGATGCGGGCCCGCTCGCCCTTGGGCGTGATCGAGATCTCGCCCTCGACGATCTCGCCGAGGCGCAACGCCCGGGCGACGAGGGGGCGATCGGTCTCGTCGATGATCCTCCCGAGAAGGTCGTCGCGATGCAACGTCTGGCTCGTCGTCGGACGAACCTGACCCAGCACGATGAACCGACTCCCCGGCCCCCCGGCCACGGGCACGAACAGGAGGAGGTCGGCAAAGCAGAGGTCGCTCAACATCCCCCACGCGCCCACCAGCCGCTTCAGATGGCCGAGGCCCGTCGGATCGAGAGCGGTGTGGAGCCGGGCCAGCTCGTCGAGGGTCGCCATGGTCGTTCGGCGCCGAGGCTACCGGCCGACCCCGCTCTTCCATTTGTGTGCGTTTAAGGGCCGCATAGGCCCCCAAGCGCACACAGATCGGCGGTGGGCCGTCGGTCAGAGGTCGACGGCGTAGGGGCGGCGGCGGTCGAAGGCGACGAGGGAGGTGTAGCCCGCCTGGTCGAGGAGAGGCCGGAGGTCGTTGATGCGCCAGGCGACGTCGCCGAGACGGTGAGCGTCTGAGGCGGTGGTGACCGGGACGCCGAGGTCGTGGAACTTCTGGAGGAGCGGAGGCGCCGGATAGGCCTCGTTGCACGGCTTACGCCACCCGGCGCTGCTCACCTCGGCGGCGATTCCGCTGGCGGCAGCGGCCTCGGCGATGCGGTCGTGGAACTCGTCAGGTGTGGCCGGGCGCTTGCCGGCGATCTTGCAGAGGTCGGGATGGGCGAGCACGTCGATGGCCCCGCTGGCGCTCAACTCCTCGAGCGCCCGGGTGTAGGCGTCCCAGGCGTCGTCGACGCCCCGGTGGTCCCACTCGGCCATGGCCAGCGACGACTCGATGAGGTCGAACAACCACGCCCCGATCCAGTGCACGCTGCCGAGCAGCACGTCGAACGGGTAGCCGTCGAGCAGGTCGGCCACCTTGTCCATCCGGCCCTCGTAGTAGTCGACCTCGAGCCCCAGGACGATCGGCAGGCCGGCTGCCTTGGCCTCGAGGCCGGCGTTCACATAGGCGTCGAGGTCGGCGTGGTTGTGCTCGTCCCAATACTCGGCTGCCTGGGCGACGACGGCGGGGCTGGACGAGCGATCGTCCGCCCACAGGCCCGACAGGGTGGCGTCAGCCTGGACGAACCGGAACAGGTGCTCGGTGACGGCGATCTGGGTGATCCCCCCGGCCTGGGCCGCCTCGCAATAGGCCGCCAATTCCTCGACCGACGGCTGGCGCTCGCGCTCCCCGTGGGGCCAAAGGTGCAGGTGGTAGTCGAGCACAGGTGAAGCATCGTAAGTGGAATGTGTCGAAATACCCGGTACGCTCTTAATTCAAACCGGTGGCGGCCGGTGCAGGGGGGACCTGCGTCACACACTCAGGGCCTTCGGCCTGCAAAGGAGTACGTCAACATGCGTCATCACGTTCGCAAGTTCCGCGCAATCGCCCTGGGCACCGGGGTGTTGCTGATCGGTGGTTTCGCAGGTTCGCCGGCGGGTGCGGCTGGCGCGACAGCCTCGAGTTGCTCTGGGCCTGACTCAAATGCGGCGGTGACTGTGACGATGGGCCCCGCGGACGAGAACCTGACGCTCCAGCGGGCCGGCGACCAAATCCAAATCACCGGCAGTGAGCCAGGTGGAGCGCCGAGCCCAACTGGGACGAAGAGCTGCGGGTCAGTGCTTGAGACCCGGTCGATCCTGGTAAACGTCGATGGCTCCTCCATCGTGTCGCCTCCTGCGGACTCCACCACCCAGACCCTGACGATCAGCCTCGCTGGCGGGCAATTCACGAACTCGGCAGTTCCTCAAATTCCGATCACGGCCACCTATGTCGGCGGAGGGACGCCCGTCGCCGAGATTCCGAAGCTCGTGGTCAATGGCAGCGCAGGCCCCGACAGCATCCATTTTCTCGCCACCGGTATAGATCTCGCCGGCGGGGACGTCGCTCAACTCAAGGCGAACTTTCCGACGGCCTCCATTAATGGGGGAGGCGGAAACGACATCCTTAGCTTGGCCGGATCTGCGACCAACGCGAGCGCTGTCGTGACGAGGATCAACGGTGACGCCGGCGACGACACGCTCACGGGCAGTAGTTTCTTCGACCGGATTGACGGAGGTGATGGCGACGACGGCATTACCGACGGCGACGGAGTCGACACCGACAACGGTGGCAATGGCAACGACACCTTCTTCCAGGGAACGATGACAAACGGTGCCGACGCACTCAACGGCGGCGGTGGCACGAACACGGTCGATTACTCCCTCCGCGCCGCGACGGTCATTGTCACCATCGGAGTCGGTGCCGACGACGGCCAGGTGACGGAGGGCGACAACGTTGCCCTCGACGTCCAGAACGCCATCGGTGGAAGCGGGGACGACAGTCTGACTGGCAATGCTCCACCCAGCCCGCCGGATCCCTCTGCGACGCCCGTTGACAACGTGCTGACCGGGAATGCGGGGAACGACACCCTGAGCGGCCTCGAGGGCAACGACACCCTCGTCGGTGGCTCGGGGAACGACATTCTCATGGGTGGGGCCGGTAACGACCTCCTCCAAGGCGGCATCGGAACGGACACCCTCCGTGGTGAGGCCGGAGCCGACACGCTCGACGGCGGCGATGGCGTCGACCCGGTCATGGAAGGCGGCGACGGCGACGACGTGCTCGACGGCGGACCGGGCGCGGAGGTCCTCGTCGGCGGACTCGGCAGCGACACCGCCCGCTATTCGACTCGGACCGCACCGGTCACCGTCACCATCGGCGACGGTGTCGCCAACGACGGCGAGGTCAACGAAATCGACGAGGTTCGGGACGACGTCGAGAACGTCCAGGGCGGATCGGCTAACGACGCCCTGACAGGCAACGGCGTCGCCAATATCCTCACCGGCAACGGCGGCGACGACCTTCTCACCGGTAACGCTGGCAATGACACGCTCGTGGGCAGCACCGGCAACGACAGGCTGGTCGGCAACGCCGGCGATGACGCACTCAACGGTGGCGATGGCGACGACACCTTCCAAGGTGGTGCGGGCAACGACACGTTTGCCGGCGGC
>JBKJLN010000020.1:0-9891 GCA_046596935.1 Acidimicrobiales bacterium | reverse complement strand
CCGCACAGGTTCTGCCACCGCTGGTTGATCTTGCCGGGGGCGAAGACGCCGGCCTCGACGAGCGCCTTGAGCACGGGTCGGATGGCCTCGTCCTCAAGCCCCTCGTCGAGGCCGGCGTCTTCGCCCCCGGCAAGATCAACCAGCGCTGGCAAAAGCTGTGCGGCGTCGATGCCGCCGGCCAGCCCCTCGTCGCCTAGCTCGATCTCCTCGCTTCGTTGGTCCCTTCCGGTCGCCGGAGGGGGCCACGAAGGCCGAATCGGCCGCCAAACAGGACCAACAAACCCAGCGCCGCCAGTGCGGTGACCGGGCCGTCGGCGGACGGTCCGGTTACTGGTAGGACTGCCGACGGACGACGCGGTGCCCGCGGGGGTTCGGTCCCGCCGCCGCCCGAAGGCGGATTGGGCGATTCCCCGCCGCCGGACTCCGGGGACGGGGCCGCCGACAGCGACGCCGCTTTGACCCCGCAGGGGGAGCCGAGGGTGTGGCGACCGAAGAAGTCGTAGGCCGCCGTCGTGATGTCGGGGCCAATCGGATCGGTGAACGTTCCGGCCGGGTCGCCGCCGGGATAGTCATGGGCGAGGCCCTGGACGATCCAGAAGTCGACCACGTTGCAACCCTTGGCGTCGGCGTGGTGCTCGATCGAATAGGGATAGCTCTTCATGCCGACGACTGCGCCGGCGCAGGGATATTGGCGGTTGCGCACACAGGGGTCGCCGACTTTGCCCACGCCGGCAAGGGCGGTGGCGTCGAAACCGATGTGCTCGACCTTGGTCGGCACCGGCGAGATCGAAGCGTTGGGAGTGCCGTCATCGGCGAGGTCGTCGGTACCCACCCATTGCCTCACCATCGTTTCGCCGAGCGCGAAGTCGTTGAGGACGTCGGACGTCCCCTGCACGAGGAACGCCGGCATCACGCGGGCTCGGGGGCCCATGGCGCGGTAGGCCAGGTTGCCGGTCACATCGGCGCAGGTGGCGTAGGCGCAGCCTGCGAATCCGCTCACCGCCGCATAGAGGTCTGGATAGGTCGCACCCAGAATCATCGACATGTCGGCGCCGGCCGAGACGCCCATGACATAGACCCGATTGGCGTCGGCGCCGGTGGCCGCCAGCACATCCTTGGTGATGCCTGCGATCACCGCCGGCTCGCCCGCTCCACGGGCCTGGTTGGCGGCCTCGAACCAGTTCCAACAGTTGATGCCGTTGGCCGTGACCGGCTGTTCGGGGAAGACGGCCACGAAGTCCCTGGCCTCGGCGAGCTCGGTCCAGCGAGTGCCGATGGCCACGTCCTTGGCTGTCTGCGTGCATCCGTGGAGGAAGACGACGAGCGGTCGAGGACCACCGGCCGTATGACTCGACTCGTACACGTAGTAGTCACGGGGCCCGCTTGCGCCGACGCCGGGATGGGTGAACTTGGTGAACGGGGCAGGGCCGAGGGCCGCGTTTGCCGACGGCGTTCGCACCATCGAGACGCACACCGCCAACACCAAGGCGACGAGAACTCGACGGGTCATCGCCGTTACTGCTCGTCGAGGAAGCTGAGGATGGCCTTGGCCGCCACCACCGGCTGATCGCTGAAGAACACGTGACTGGCGCCCGTGATGATTTCGACGCGAGCTCCGGGGATCGACGCCGCCAGCACCTCGGCGTTGGCGGGGTTGACGAGACGATCCTCGTCACCCTGGAGGACGAGCGTCGGCGCCGTGATCGCCGCGAGTCGTTCGGCCCCTCCGGTCCAGGACTGCACTCCCAGGAGCTGGTTGGTGTAACCCTCCGGTGAGGTCGGGAGGGCGAGACGCACGGCGAAGTCGTCGTCGATCACCGACCGGGGAGTGTCTTTGGCGTAGACGAAGGGGATTGCCACTTCGGCCGCTTCCTCGGGCGACAGCGAGGCGCGGGCCACTGCCATCTCCATCGCCGCCGGCTCGGCGGGCACGAACTCGGCGCCGCCCGTGCCGGTACATCCGAGGATCAGTGATCGCACCCGCTCCGGGGCCTGTAGCGCCAATTCCTGGGCGATGAAGCCACCCATCGACACGCCGAGCACGTGCGCCGACGCTTCGCCTGCAGCGTCGAGAACGGCGAGCGCATCGGCCGCCATGAGCTCAATCGGGTACGGGCCGGTCGGCACGCCGGTGCGACCGACGCCGCGGTTGTCGAATCGGATCGTGCGGTAGCGCGGCGTCAGCTCGGGAAGGAGCCGGTGCCACATGTCGGCGCTGTACCCCAGGCCCATGATGAGGAGCAGCGGTTGGCCTGCGCCCTCGGATTCCCACCAGATCTGGGCCTCGCCCCGGTTGACGACGGGCATCAGACGCTCCTCTTCTTCGTGGTCTTGGAGGCGCGCGCTGGCGCCGCCTTCTTGGTCGCAACCTTCTTCGCCGCTACCGCCCTCTTCGGCAATGCGGCCTTCCTCGGCGATGCGGCCTTCCTGGTCGCAGCAACCTTCTTCGCCGCCGTTTTCTTGGTGGGTGCCGTCGTGGTCGTCGGCTTCGCAACCGTCGGACTGGGCGACGCGGCGCGGATTCGGGCGGCCCGCCGGCGCGTCGACGGACCCGTCGCCGGCTCGGTTGCGGAAACAGGAGCGGCCGAATCGCGACCGGCGATCGAGGCGGCGATGCCGGTGCCGAGCAGACGTCCGATACCGAGGTACCCGGCGAGCTTCTCCTGGTCGAGGCCGGCGACGGGGCCGCGGTACACGACGCGCCCGACCTGGAGCACGTTGACGTTGTCGACCAGCTGGAGGCCGAAGGCCACGTTCTGCTCGACCAGCACCATCGTCACGCCGGTGGCGGCCACGGAACGCAGGGTGCCGAACAGCTCTTGCACCGCCATGGGTGACAGGCCAGCCGATGGTTCGTCCACGAGGACGAGCTTCGGCTCGGACATGAGCGCGCGAGCCACGGCCAGTGAGGCCTGCTGCCCGCCGGACATCGTGCCGGCGAGTTGCGTGCGGCGTTCGGCCAATCGCGGGAACCGCTCGAAAACACTGTCGAGGACGCCGGCATAGCGACTCTTGTCGCGGCGGCGAAGGGTGTAGGCCCCGAGGCGGAGATTCTGTTCGACCGACAAGCCGGCGAAGACTTGGCGACCCTGAGGAACGTGGGCCATTCCCATGGATACGCGTTCTTCGGGCGAGCGCTTCGTGACGTCTTCCCCGAGGAAGGTGATGCTGCCCGAGCGCGCCGGCACGATCCCGGCGAGCACCTTCATGGTCACGCTCTTGCCGGCGCCGTTGAGGCCGAACACGCCAGTGACCTCCCCGGGCTCGACCGTGAGGTCGACGCCGTGGAGCACGGTCGTGGCGCCGAAGCCGGCGGTGACAGCCTCGACCTCGAGCACCGCAGCGCTCACGTCGGAACCGTTTCGCTGGCCACGATCTCGGGGGTGGGAATGGACTCGCCCAGATATGCGGTGATGACTTCGGGTTGGTTGGCGACCTCGTCGATCGTGCCCGAAGCGATCACCTGTCCACTCGACAGGACCGTGAGCGAATCGCACACGTCGAGGACGAGGGGAAGGTTGTGCTCGATCAACAAGACGGTGCGGCCGAGTTGGTCTCGGATGTCGCGTAGACGGACGGCAAGGTTCTCAGCCGCCCCCGGTGACATTCCGGCTGACGGCTCATCCAGGAGGACGAGGTCGGGCGCGGTGAGCAGAACACACCCGAGTTCGACGATGCGCTGCTGTCCGTGCGACAACAGACGCACTGGCACATCCTCACGCCCCTCGAATCCGAGGGCCACGAGGGCCTCGCGCGACCGTTCGTGCAGCTCCCGTTCGACCTTGCGGCTGCGGCCGAGTCCGGTGAGGCCTTCCGCCACCGAATAGGCGGCGAGCGTGTGCTGGGCCAGCAGGAGGTTCTCGACGATGCTCAGATCCTTGGCCAGGCCGATGCCCTGGAACGTCCGGCCGATGCCGGCGGCCGCACGGGCATGGGGAGCCAAGTCGGTGATCTCGGACCCGAGAAAGAACACCCGTCCGGAATTGGGCGTGACCAGCCCGGTGATGGCGTTGAACAGCGTCGTCTTCCCGGCGCCGTTAGGACCGATGAGACCAGCGATCTCGCCCGCCTTCACGATGAAGGAGGCGTCGTCGACTGCGGCCAGCCCGCCGAAACGAACGGAGATGTTCTTGACTTCGAGCAACGGCGATCCCGCGACGATCGCTTTGGCCGAGGCCCGCTCGGCCGGCCGTGGCATCTGGGGCAGCGCCGGCATGGGCGGGGCCTCGTCGACCTCGGCGTCGCCCTTCGCCCGCAGCCGGCGCTGGCGTCGGTGCTCGAGGATCTCGGGCACCCCGCCGGGGTGGTTGCGCACGGCCAGCATGAGACCGAGGGCGCCCAGCACCAGGTCCCATCCGCGGAAGCCCTCACCGAAGATCGGAATGAAGATGCGGGGAAACTCGGAGAAGGCGATGGCGGCCACGACGACACCGGTGCGGCTCCCCAGTCCGCCGAGGACCACCAGGACGACCAGCAGCAGGGAGACCTGGTAGTTGAACGAGCCCGCATTCACCGTGCCGACGAGGGGCGCGTACATGGCTCCGGCGATGCCGGCGAAGGCTCCCGAGAGCACGAAGGCCAACAGCTTGTGGTGGCCCACGTTGATCCCGAACGAAGACGCCACCGGTTCGCTTGCCTTGACGGCTCGGAAGGCCCGTCCGATCCGCGTCCTGGTGACGTTGGCGTCGATGACCCAGACAAGGATGAGCAGCAGGAACAGGATGCTCAGGTAATCGCCCGACTTCAGAAAGGTGAACGTGCCGACGATGGGCCGCGGCACCTCGATACCCGACGACCCACCGGTGAGTCCGCGGGCGCGAAAGATCGACCGCTCCATGGCATAGGAGAAGCCGATCGTGATGATGGCCAGGTACAGCCCTCGGAGGCGCAGCGATGGCAGCCCGATGAGAAAGGCGACGGCGGCGCCGAGGAGTGCCGAGGCCGGGATGGCGAAGAAGAACGGCAGCGCAAACTTGTCGGCTGCTGTCACGACGCCAGTGGTGAAGGCCCCCACGCCGACGAGGGCGAAGTGGCCAAGGGAGATCTGTCCTGCGTATCCCATGACCAGATTGAGGGCGAGGGCGGCGACGGCATAGACGATGCCGATGCCGAGAAGCCGCGCTTCGATCCCCCCGAAGCGGTCCGGCAGCACCCGAGTCAGCAGGGGCGGGAGGACGACGGCGGCGGCGATGGCAATGGGTACACGAAGGCGAGGCGGGATCCGTCTCATGCGACGGTCGGCGGAGCGGCGCCGAAGATGCCGCCGGGGCGGAAGAGCAGCACGACGAGAATGAGAGCGAAGACGGCCAGCGTCGGAATGCCGGGTAGGGAACTCGACAGCGTGGCCGAGGTGACGAACACCTCGAGCAGCCCGACCACGAGGCCGCCGACGAAGGCGCCGGGCAAGCTGGCCAGACCGCCGACGAGCGCAGCGGCCAGCGCCTTGACGAACAATTCGCTGGCGAAGCCGGGGGTGAACACACCGATGCTGGGCTCGATCAGAAGGACCGCCAGGGCGCTGATCGCTGCCCCGGTGCCCCACGTGAAGGCAGATACCTTCGACAGCGACACACCCACGAGACGCACCGCCGTGGGGTCGTCGGCAGCGGCGAGTACGCCGAGCCCGAAGTCGGTCTTCTGCAGCAACGTCGCCAGGCCGAGGCCGACCAGCAACGTGATGAACAGGGCGAGCATCTGGGTCGGACTGACGATGACGCCAGCGAGGCTGACGCCGAGGCCGCCGATGGGAGCCCGAACGCTGCGAGGGCTGGCCCCGAAGAGCTGAAAGCCGAGTGACAGGAGGAACAGCAGGAGACCGACGGTGGCCACAGCCACCGAGATGCGACTCGAGTCGGCCATCTTGCGCACCACCAGGCGCTCGAACCCGAGGCCGATCGCCGTCGCCACGGCAATGGCCCCGACTGCTCCGACGATCCACGGATAGCCGCGGTCGGTCGTCAGGTACCAGGCGGCGAACAGGCCGATGGTTCCCAACTCACCCTGGGCGAAGTTGAGTACCCGCGAGCCGCGGTAGACGAGGACGATACCCACGGCCAACAAGCCGTAGATGCCGCCGTAGACCAGCCCGAGGACGAGGTTTTGCCCACTGAAAACAGACATCGACGAACTAGAAGTCGTGCAGCTTGCAGAGGCCGGTGCTCTTCCAGTTGACCTTCTTGTCGCCGACGCTCGAGCGGAAGGTCTCCATCACGTTGACGAAGCCACCGCTGCCGTCATGCTTGCCCCCGGAAAAATCGAGGGGGCACGTGGGCGATGAGGTCGCCTGGTAGCCGTTGACCAGCAGCCCCGCCAGATGATCGCGGGTGCAACCGGAGCCGCAGGCTTTCAGGAGGTCGACGAGGCGCTTCTGTTCGACCCAGTTCAGCCAGAGCAAGTCGCCGGCGACGCCGCCGATGTCGGTGTTGGGTCGGTACTTGGCGTACTGCCGCTCGAACTCCTTCATGTCATCTGCGTACGGCGCGAAGCCGCCGGTGTAGTCGCCCTTGCTGTATCCGGGCCACGAGGCCAGCCCGATCATCTTGGGCGAGAGCGCCTGGTCGTCGAGGGTCTGGGCCGTCAGGTTGAAGGGGAAGGCCAGCCAGGTGGGGCTGTAGTCGAGGCTCTTGGCCTGCTTGACCATCTCGGTCAGGGCGATGGTGTTCTCCCAGCCCCAGACGACCTCGGCCTTGGCGTCGTTCTTGAGAGCCAACAGCTGCTGTTGATAGGCGGATGCGTTCTTCTCCACCGGGTAGGCACCGACGATGTTGAGACCCTTGGCCTGGGCGGTCCGCTTGAAGGCGTCGAAGCCGGGCTGCCAGAACTCGCTGTTGCGGTAAAGGATGCCGATGCGCTTGCCCGGGAACTTGACGGCCGCCAGTTCGGCAAAGGCCTCTCCCACCCGCTCGACCGTGGGCTGGGTGGTGTAGCTGTACTGCTTGCCCTCGGTGCCCTTCACGGTTGCGATGTGGTGGAAGTACAACTCCTTGTTGGCCTCGGCCCAGTTGCGCACA
This sequence comes from Acidimicrobiales bacterium, assembly GCA_046596935.1. Taxonomy (GTDB): domain Bacteria; phylum Actinomycetota; class Acidimicrobiia; order Acidimicrobiales; family CADCTF01; genus DATLED01. The sequence continues at coordinate 2,881 of JBKJLN010000020.1, read as the reverse complement.
CCGGGGATCTGATCGAAGCCGATGCCTCCGAGAATCATGAAAGGGTTCTTGGCCTTGCAGGCGTCGGCGGCCTCGATGGCCGTCTTCGGGTCGTAGTTGTCGTTCTCGTAGGTTGCGGTGATCTTGCGGCCGAAGACCCCACCGGCATCGTTGATGGCCGAGTAATACACGTTGAAGTCATCGGCGGTGGCGTTGAACGCCGGGCCGTACGTGAGCGCGGCGTGGCCGCACAGTTTGATCTCGTTGGCGGTGATGCCCCGGGTGTTGGAGGCACCGGCGAAGAGCACGGGGTCGCCGGGCGCATCGGCCGGGGCCGTTGCCCCCCCGGGATTGACGGTAGGCTCGCCGCTCGCTGAGGCGGTGCCGCCCCCAGTTGGGGTCGCCGTCGTGCCGGCGGCGGTCTTCGTCCCGGCCTTCGGTCGTGTGGTGACGGCACCTGCGACCGGTGTGCCGGGCACGGTTGCGGCCGACGCTCCAGGATCGACGGAACCCGGCGCCTCTGCCGGGGGCGTCTCGGCGTTGACCTCGGCGCCGGCGACCGTTGTCGAGGTCGTCCCCGCCGACAGCGTTCCGGTGTCGGGCTTCTTCGCGCCGCTGCATCCTGCGGTCGCGATCGCCAATGCTGCGATCAGCGCCACGATACGGAGCCGAGATCTCATGAGCCACCCCCAAAAAGCGTTGCCGAACGATCGTTAGGCAGCACGACACGATAAACACATTGAACTCGGCAGGGCAAGCACTAGCGAGGTTACGCGCCGAGAGCTACCATCCGAACGAGCGTTAGGGAAGGAGCCCGACATGAGCAGCCCGGTGGCGCAGGACCTCCGTCAGGTCGATCCCGGCCTTCTCCCTCCTCGCGCGTTGGCCGACGGCACGCTGCGTCGACTCCAAGAGGCCGCGTTGGTGCTCTTCGCCGAGCGGGGGTACCACGGCGTCTCGATGCGGGAGCTCGCCGCCAAAGCCGGGATCCGCGCCAGCTCGATCTACGCCCACGTCGCCTCGAAGGAAGAGCTCCTGCGCCAGCTCCTCCTCATCGCCCACGACGAGCATCGCGACGGCATGCGCCAGGCCGTGCTCGACGCCGATGGCGATCCGGCCCAACAGCTCTCGGCCGCCACGCGCGCCCATGTCCGCATGCATGCCACCTATCCGATGCTCGCCCTCGTGGCCAACAACGAGTTGCGATCGCTGACGCCCGATGCCCAGCGCTCGGTCCATGCCGTACGGGGTGACGCTGAAGGAATGCTGCGCGACATCATCGATCGCGGCGTTCGGCTCGGCACCTTCTCGTGCGCCGACACCTGGCTGGCCATGGCCGCCATCGGCGCGCTCGGCATTCGGGTGGCCTCGTGGTACCGCGCCGGCGAGTCCCCCTACCTCGTCGAGGAAGTCTGCGACCAATACGCCGAGTTTGCGTTGCGCATCGCCGGCGCCGTCTGACCGCTACTCGAGGCGCTCGTCGATCCAGCGGAGAAGGTCAGTGGTGACCTCGTCGCGATTGGTCTCGTTGAGGAGTTCGTGTCGTCCGCCGGCGTACGCGCGGAAGGTCACGTCGGTGAGGCCGGCTTCGCGGTAGTGATCGGCGAGCGCTTGGCCGCCGACCTCCCCTCCGATCGGATCGTCGCTCCCATTGAGGATGAGGAGCGGGAGCGTCGACGGCACCTGGGAATCGTCCGGCCCTTGGCTGGCTCCAGCTTCGTCGGAAGCCGACGGTGTGGCCGGTGGGGTCTGGCCGGCCATCTGCTCGAATCCGCACAACGGGTCGTCGACGTAGCGCTGCACCTCCTCGGGGTCCCGGCTCAACCAGTCGTAGGCGGTGGCCGCCGGTTCGAAGCCGGCGTTGAGTGAACCGGTGCGGGTCTGGCCGGGGCGACGAAGCGTGGTTCCCGTGAGCACGGCGGCCCCGAGGTCGGTGCCCCATCGCCGGAGATAGCGCTGCGCCAGGAACGACCCCCAGCTGTGGCCCAGCAGGAGCCGGGGCAACGCGGGGTGTTCGCCAAAGGCGTGGTCGCTGACCGCCCGGACGGCGTCGAGGACTCCATCCCCACCCCTCGGTCCGAGGTCGCCGAGTCCGCCCGCCGCCTGACCGGTCCGTCCATGCCCACGGTGATCGTCGGCGTAGACAGCCAGGCCTGCGGCCGTCGCCGCCTCGGCGAAACGCTGGTACCGCAGGGCGTGCTCGGCCCAACCGTGGAGGAGATGCAGCACCGCTCGCGGCTTGCCTTCGGGCAGCCACCGAAAACCGGTGATCTCGATGCCGTCCGGGTCAGGAACGGAGAAGGTGCTTGGGTTCGTCGCCATGAATCTGACGGTAGGCGATGCGCAAGACTCGACCATGACCGCGATCTCCGACCGTGAACTCCTCCCCCACTGGGACGTGACCGACGTCTTTCCTGCCATCGGCTCTCGCGAGTACGCCGCCGCTCGGGAGGAGCTCGGCGCCGAGATCACGCGCCTCACCGGGCTGTACGACGCCCATGACGTGCGCGGGGGCGGCCGACGTCAGGTCGACGACGCCACCGTCGAAGGCTTCGAGTCCGTGCTCGCCGCTACCAACGACCTCGCCGAGCGGGTGCGCCTGTTGTCGGGCTACCTCTCCTCGTTCGTGACCACCAACGCCCGGGACGATCTGGCCCAAGGCGAGCTGTCGCAGCTCCAGGCCGAACTGTCCCAGCTGGCGCGCCTGCGCTCTCGTTTCGATGCGTGGGTCGCCGCCCTCGGCGACGCCGAGCTCGTGGCCCGCTCTGGCGCCGCCGCCGACCACGCCTATCCGCTCGAGCGCTCGACGCTCCGGGCCTCGCATCAGATGTCGGAAGACGAGGAGGGGCTGCTGGCGGATCTCTCCCTGACGGGTTCGACGGCGTGGTCGCGGCTCTACGGC
>JBKJLN010000421.1:0-2578 GCA_046596935.1 Acidimicrobiales bacterium | reverse complement strand
TGTCATCGTGCTGGACGTCATGCTGCCGGGCCTCAATGGCCTAAAGGTCTGCGAGAAGCTGCGTGCCGACGGGTGCTGGGTGCCGATCCTGATGCTGACTGCCAAGGACGGGGAGTTCGACGTGGCGGAGGCACTCGACCTCGGAGCCGACGACTACCTCACCAAGCCGTTTTCCTTCGTCGTGCTTCTCGCTCGCATACGAGCGCTGCTCCGGCGGGAGTCCGGGCCTCGTCCAGCAGTACTGACCGTCGGCGAGCTCGCCCTCGACCCCTCCCGCCACCTCTGCCACCGGAATGGCGCTGCAGTCGCCCTCACGGCGCGCGAGTTCGCAGTCCTCGAGTACTTGATGCGGCGCCCGGACGTGGTGGTGTCCAAGTCCGAGATCCTCGACCATGTGTGGGACTCGGCGTTCGCAGGCGATCTGAACGTCGTCGAGGTCCACATCAGCGCGTTGCGCCGCAAGATCGACGCACCGTTCGGGCGGCAGTCCCTCACCACCGTTCGTGGCGCCGGCTACCTCCTCTCTAGCCATGGCTGACCCACCGGACGCGCGCCGGGTGGAGAGGGTTCTGGTGCGACTGTTTCGCCGCTTCCTCGGTCCGATTCGTGTCCGGGCGACGCTGCTTGCTGCCGTCATGCTCGCCGGTGCGCTCGGTATCGGTTCGGAGGCGTTGCTCGAGGTCCTCAGGAGCAACCTGCTGGCGTCGCGCGAGGACATCGCAGTGGCCCGCGCCGAGGACTTGGTCTTGCTGGCGCGTTCGCACGGGTTGGATTCGCCCCTCTCGATTCTCGAAGAGGGAAGCGCCGTTGCCCAGGTGCTCGACCGAGACCGTCGCGTCGTCGCGGCAACACCGAACGTCTCCCCCAGCGTTCCGCTGGCTACGTTCGTCCCGCGGCCGCGCCGGCGGACCGTGCGAACGATCGACCACCTCGTCGACGGACCCTCCGGCCGTTATCGGGTGGCTGCGATGACCGTGGGGCCGGGTGATCCGAGTGGAACGGTGTATGTCGGCGTGGACGTCGGAACGGTCGATCATGCGATTGGCCTGCTGTCGGTTGCGCTCGCCGTTGGGCTGCCCATCCTGGTCCTAGCCGGTGGCGTCGCCATCTGGATCGGCGTCGGACGAGCCCTTCGCCCGGTCGAGAGGATCCGGCGGGAGGTGGCCGTCATTTCCCGCGGCAACTTGCACGAACGTGTGTCGGTGCCGAAGACCGGTGACGAGATCGACCGCTTGGCGGCGACGATGAACTCCATGCTCGATCGCTTGGAGACGGCGGCGGCGACCGAGCGTCGGTTCATCGCCGATGCCTCCCACGAGTTGCGGAGCCCTCTCGCTGCCATGCGGGTCCAGATGGAAACCGCTCGCGACTACCCGAACGCCGTTGACTGGACTGCAGTCGCCAACGACGTCCTCGCCGATCAGGATCGCGTCGAGCATCTCGTTGGGGACCTCCTGCTGCTGGCCCGCCTGGACAGCGGTGAAGTTGCACCCGTTCGCCGCCCGGTGCATCTCCGCCGCCTGGTCGAGGAGGAGTTGCAGCGGCGGCCCGGGGGCCGCGGCATCACGGTCACCGCCGTGCTCGACAGCGCTGGCGAGATGCTCGGCGATGCATCCCAGCTCGAACGAGCCATCCGGAACATGCTCGACAATGCACAGCGTCACGCGTCCGGAGCGGTGGAAGTGGCGCTCTGCGAGGAAGCCGGACGACTCGTCCTGCGGATCAGTGACGACGGACCGGGAATTGCCCTCGCCGATCGCGACAGGGTCTTCGATCGATTCACCCGCCTCGACGACGCCCGCGTCGCCGACGCCGGCGGCAGCGGGCTCGGACTAGCGATCGTGCGGGACATCATCGGCGCCCACGGTGGCTCGGTCGAGGTGATCGACAGCGTTGCGGGTGCCTGCTTCGAGACCCGCCTTCCGATGCCGCACACGTAGGGCGCGCGCTGCTTCAGGGTTTCTTCAGGTCGGCTCCGGCATGGTGCGAGTCATGGTGCCGAAGACATGAGAGTGGCCGTCCGCCGAGCGTTGGTCTTGGCCGTGATAGTGGTCGCAATCACTGGCGCCTGTGAGAAGCAAGATGTCACCAAGGCCGTCCTCGACGCCGACGTCATCACGGTGTACGCCAACCTCCAGGCGAAGCGGGACTCGCTGTTGGGCGCTCCGGTGCGCCAGGGCGTGCGCATTCAGGCCAACTGCTTCCGGGGTGGTCCGAAGCAGCCGGATGTCGGCGCGGGCAAGGACTGGCGCTGCGACATCACCGGAGAAGATTCGACTGGTCCGAGCGCTCGGTCGTACTTGGTCATCGTGCGGGCGAACGCCTGCTGGACGGCTCTGGCCGAGACGCTCACCGCCAAGGCGGAGACGGTCGACGTCATCACCATGACCGATCCCCGAACCGGCGCCGACCTTCCGGATCCGCTGGGCGGCTTCGACGGCTGCGTGCAGGCATGAGCGCCGAGGCCGTCGTTGACCGCGTGCCGGCGGTTGAGGTCCACGGCCTGGTGAAACGCTACGGCGACGTGACCGCCGTCGACGGGGTCGACCTGTTGGTGCGACAGGGCGATGTGTACGGC
>JBKJLN010000248.1:0-3942 GCA_046596935.1 Acidimicrobiales bacterium | reverse complement strand
GTGCGCGAGAACCTTCCCGACCTCGTGGCCAAAGGCCGCCAGCAGCTCACGGGCCAGGTGGCGATGGCCAAGATGATCGGCCAGTTCGCCGTGAAGGAGGGCGACAAAGAGCTGCGGAAGCGTTTGGAAGGCGTCTCCGAGACACTGAGCGCCCTCGGCATCCTGCCCGAGGCCCATCCGACGCCACCTCCGGGGAAGCCCAGTGCGGCCGGTCAAGCACCGTCGGCGCCTGCCAGTGCCGCCAGTGCCCGGACGGCGGGAGCCGGGCCGACAGCGACCCCGAGTCCATCGAGCAACGGCGCCGCCACTCCGGCGGCTCCGGCGAAGGCGACAACGACCCGCAAGGCGTCGGAGTTGTCGATCCCCGGCTACGACACGCTTTCGGCGTCACAGGTGGTCCAGCGACTCTCCGGGCTGTCGAGCGACGAGCTCGAGGCGGTGCGGGATTACGAGGCGGGCACGCGGGGCCGGCGCACCATCCTCTCGAAGGTCGCCCAGCTCCAGTCGGGCGCGTCGACCTAAGCCGTGGAGGCCGCCCGCCCGGCCGTCCCGGACGATCTTCCCCACCTGGCGGCATTGAGTGCCCGGGCCCTCGCCGAACTGGCGCCGACCCGCGGGGGCGCCGTGTTCGTCGCCCGCGAATCGAGAGCCGAGCCGGTCGCCGACACCCTCGCCACGGATCTCGCGGCACCCGACACGATCGTGTTGACCGGCACCATCGACGACACGCCGATCGGGTACGCCGTCGGCCGGACCGAGGCTCTGCGCGATGGCAGCCGTCTCGGCGTGATCAGCGACCTGTACGTCGACGAAGGCGCGCGATCGGTCGGGGTGGGGGAGGCGTTGATGGCCCAGCTGCTCGTGTGGTTCCGGGCCGAGGGTTGCGACGGCGTCGACGCCACGGCGCTGCCGGGCAACCGGGCCACCAAGAACTTCTTCGAGGAGTCGGGCTTCACGGCCCGCCTCTTGGTGATGCACCACCGGCTGTGAGTGCGCCCGAGGTCTGCGTCGGCGCCATCGTCGTCGACGACGGCGACCTGTTGTTGATTCGGCGGGGTCGCGGACCCGCGCAAGGGGAGTGGTCGGTCCCCGGCGGAAGGGTGAACGCGGGCGAGCTTCTCGCCGAAGCCGTCGTTCGCGAGTTGGCCGAGGAGACCGGACTCGAGGGCGTCTGCGGAACCTTCGTGGGTTGGACCGAACAGATCGCCGACGACCACCATTTCGTGATCCTCGACTTCGCCGTGACCCTGCTCGAGCGGGGTCAGCCGACGGCGGGCGACGACGCCGCCGAGGCCGCGTGGGTGCCCCTGGTCGACGTCGCCGAGCTCAACCTCGTCGAGGGCCTGGCCGAATTCCTCCACGACCACGGCGTGCTCTCGACGATTGTTTGAGCGCTACCGGCCCTTCCACTGCGGGGCGCGCTTTTCGATGAAAGCGCGGGGCCCCTCGCCGAAGTCCTCGGAGCGGGCGACCTTGCCGAAGGCTTCGTTGGTGATCTTCCACAGCGCTTCTTCGGACTCGGTATTGCTGAGCGCCTGCAGCACGACCTTGCGGCTTTCGCGCACGGCCAGAGGAGCGTTCACGCAGATGCGCTCGGCCAGGGCGACGGCGGCGTCGACGGCGTTTCCGGCTTCGACGAGTTCGTTGATCATGCCGAGGGCGTAGGCACGCTCGGCGGTGATGGAGTCACCGGTGAGGGCGAGCTCGAGGGCGATCTTTCCCGGGAGCACCTGGGGGAGACGGATCAGACCGCCGCCGGCGGCGACGAGGCTCCGCTTCACTTCCGGGATCCCGAACTCCGCCGCCTTCGACGCCACGATGAGATCGCACGCCAGGGCGATCTCGCACCCACCGGCGAGGGCGCGGCCGTCGACCGCGGCGATGATCGGCTTCTCCCGCTGGCGGCGCACGATCCCTGCGAACCCGCCCCGTTCGGTCTGCAGTCCGCCCGCCTGGCCCGAGCTGATGGCCTTGAGGTCGGCGCCGGCTGAGAACACGGTGCCGGCGCCCGTGAGTACACCGACCCAGGTCTCGTCGTCGGCCTCGATGCGATCGATGGCCTCCTCGATCCCAGAGGCAACGTCACCGTTGACGGCGTTGCGGGCTTCCGGACGGTTGATGGTGAGGACAGCGACGTGCCCCCGCTGCTCGTATTCGACGATTGCCATGGCCGTGGACGTTAGTCATCCCCCAGATGGCGAGCCGATGACGGTACGGTAAGCGGCGGTGAGTGAAGGGCAAGGGCACCTGGCGTGCCCCTTCTGCAACTCCTACGACGTGACCCGGCTGTTCGTGGCTTCATTGCGGATGGACAGCTGTGAGTGCCTCAGCTGCGGCGCCCGCTGGGACGAAGATGCCAAGAGCGGCGAGTACAAGGGTCGGGCCAACCGTTCTTCGGTGCTGTTGCCGCGAACGCAGTCCTGAGACCCGCCTCGCGTACGGCGGACGGCCCCTTCGCCGTCATCGTCTTCGACCTCGACGGCACCATGCTCGACTCCGACGCCGCCCTGACGGCGCCATACCTGGAGATGGGCGTCGCCGAAGCCGACCTGACGTTCGGCCATGTCGTCGCCGACGAGTGCGCTCGTCTCGGGCTCGACCTCGTCGAGTACCAGCGCCGCTATGACACCGATGCCGCGCAGCCCTATCCGGGCGTTGTCGACGTCGTCGCCGCGCTGATGCGTTGGGCGGTGTGCTCGAACAAGGTCCGAGCTGCTGGCACCGCGGAACTTGCTCGGCTGGGCTGGAACCCCGAGGTCGTCCGTTTCGCCGAGGATTTCTCCGGCGGCCCCAAGACGTTGGGCCCGGTGCTCGAAGCATTGGGTTCGCCGCCGGCTGCCGAGGTGCTGTTCGTCGGCGACACGGCCCACGATCGCGCCTGCGCGTCCGAAGCCGGCGTGGCCTTCGCCTTGGCCGGATGGAACCCCCGCGCCATCGAGGCCGACGGCGACCTCGTCCTGCGGGATCCTCGAGAGCTCCTGCGCCTCATCCGTCCCGACTGACGGCGGGACTGCTCAGCTGGAGGGGGTGTCGCCTTCGCTGGTCGCACCCTCGACGGTCACCGATGCGTCGGCCGGAGCCTCGACGTCGGCGTTGGCGGGTTCAGGTGTCAGCTCGGCCGGCGCCACCGGATCGGTCGCCTGGGGTGGGGTCGGGATTTCCGAGGGGGCTTCGTCGTGCACAGGCGTCGGCGGAGCCGGGTCGGCCTCGGTGACGGCGGGAGTCTCCGGCGCGGCAGACGTCGCCTCGGGCTCGATGGACGCGGGCGGGGCGGTCGGAGATGCGGCTTCGGGCTGAGCCGGCGTGGCCGGGGACTGGGCGGGCTTCGGCGGGCGGGCGGCCTGGGTCGGCTTCGGCGGGATCCGGCGGATGGGCCCCGGAGGCGGCGGCATCGAGATGCCGAGCAACGTCGTCAGCGCCGGGATGCGTCCAGCTTGCTGCCGGGCCGCCTGCAGGAGGGGCTCGCCCGGGTTCTCGGGAAGGCCCTTCGGCTTGACCGTGGTGCGCACCGGCGAGGCCGCGACCGCTTCGAGCAACGCCGCCCACCGCTCGGGCGGGGTGTCGGAAGCCATGGCCTCGGACGCTGCGCCCGCGAGCCGCTGGGCGACCTCGGAGGGGAAACGCATCGAGGGATCGGGCGGACGGGATGCGACCCGCAGCGCCCGCACGAGGCGGTTGTCCTCGAGGGCGCCGGTGATCTCGCCGACCCAATCGTCGGACTGCTTCTTGAGCCGACGGTCGAGGGCCTCGCGCAGGCTCGCCGCCAGCGTGCGGGACTCCTCGTCACGGGCAACGTCGGCACCGCTGACCACCGAACGGAGGTCGCGGAGGCCGATCTCATCGACGTCGGTCATGGCCGCTTCGGCGCGGTCGCGCCACTCGGCCGTCTTCAGCTTGGGGAGGAGTTCCTCGGCAAGGGCGACGAGGGGCCCGGGCTTGATC